>JBBJOX010000112.1:0-8583 GCA_037724245.1 Thermomicrobiales bacterium
TTGAACACCGTGGTCCCCCAGCGACGCGTTGGTGCAAGATGGCCTGTGAATAGATGACCGGGAGGGCAGAATCCCCTTCGCCACTGGAACTCCTGCTGGGGCGGAAGTTCTTGGCTCGGCGGATGGTCATCGCCGTGAAGACAATCTAGCGCCACACTTCGCTTGTGTCAACTCCACCGCGGCGCGAGCCTGTCAGCGAGCACTCAGCGTGCCGGTGCTCAACTCCCGATCGGAATGACGATCGGCTCATCCGGTTGAACGCTTCCTCGGCTGCGGACGGAACCCTCGTCTCGAAATCATGGATCTTCGCCCATTCCGGTGTGATCGTGATCTTCGCCATCTGCGGATACATGGCTCGCACCTGCTCCTCGAACGCAGCGACATTCTCTTCGCCGATCAGCTTGCGTGACCCGTCGATGTACTCGGATGGCACACCGTCCACGATCCCGACCGTCACCAATCCGCGCACCAGCAGAACCTTCGGCGGCTGGGTTTCGGTATCGATCGTCATCGCCACCTTCGGGTTCGCCTGCAGCGCCCTGACCTTGGCCGAGCAGGGAATTGTCGAAACCACGAACTCCGAGCCGTTCCAGTGAAAGGACAGTGGTACGACCCGCGGAAAGCCATCGAGCCCGGTATAGGCAAATCGCACTGGGGTATTGGACGAAATCAGCCGCTGCGCCACCGGATCGTTCAACACGTCAAGTATCTGATCGCGTTCCATGTCCCGTTCCTTCACGTCAGTGCGGCCATTAATCTGGTTTCAGCGTCCATTTGATCAACGCTGATGTCCTTAGGCAAGGGGTGCCTGGTCATGGTTTCGATGCTTGATCGAGCTCGGTTGTCGAGGCAACAAAAAACGAGTCGTCGGCTTCGACAACTCGTTCTGTGTGTGCGTTTACGGTTCCCTGATTACTGTTGTCCGGAGGCTTCTCCATCGACAGCAGCGAAGATCGTTGGCCGCGGCAGAGACATGCTCCGAACCGCTTCGCCAAACTCGGCGATCTCCCCAGGTTGATATCCAAGTGCCGAACTCAGGCGTCGGGCGATGTGCGGGCGCGGTCCCGACTTCCCAAGTTCAATTTGCGACACGGTGACCCTTGCCACCCCGGCACGATCAGCAAGCGATTGCTGCGACATATGTCGCAACTGACGCGCTTCCCGAAGCGTCAGCATACTCCCTCTCCCTGTTCCAGATCCCATGTGGCAAAGCAGCTGCGGGGTATCGGTCTGCTGCCCTGCCGGTCCGTTATCCCAGTTCCTCAAGAGCAAGCGTAATCGCCGTACGTAGTCTGCGTACAGGTGTCCGTTCGGCTTTCTTTCGCACCAATTTTGGAATTACGGATGTTGTTGCAATGGTTTTACGTTGTCGTGTTGAACGTCCAGCCTGACCGTTCGGACACAGATTCGGAAACTCGGTTCCAGGCACTGTCCAGCCCCGAATCGCCCGGTGCCCTAGCTTATGTTAATAAATGGCATACGTACGTGGAGTTGGGAGAAAAGGGCACATCGTGTCTGCAAGACACATGATGTCGTAAGAACAGCAAAACGCAAGAGGACCTGGAATACAGTGAGAAACAATGCTGGCCGGGTTGTCGATTTCGTTATTCACTGTTCGTCAGGTAGGCAAGGAAAGGAGTTCCATGCATGAAGTACATGCTCATTCTGTTTGGTGATGCGTCACACACTGTCAACCAACCGTACAACCTCGAGGAGGACATGGCGGCACACGATGCCTTTTCCAGGTTGTTCGCCGATCGTGGAGGCGATGTTCAGGGTGAGGCCCTCCAGGATCAGGAAACCGCCAAATCGATTCGCAAACATGCCAGTGGCGAATTCCTCGTCACCGATGGCCCATTCGTCGAACTCAAGGAACAGATCGGTGGCTACTATCTCTTCGATGCGGCCGATATTGGCGAAGCGGTGGAAATGGCCAAGCAGTGCCCGATATACGCTGGACACGAAGTTCGCCCGGTCGTCGACTTCTCGAACATGTAGATGGGCACCGTCGCGTGCCAGTGTCGGCCCCCAACCTCCCTTTAGTGGCCATCGAAGGAGATGTTTCGTATGAAGTACATGCTGCTTCTGTACAACACGTCGGACAATATGAAGCTCGAATCACCGAGCGAGAACATGGGAGCCATCATGGCCGCGCACAGGGAATTTGCCGCGACCATGATCGCACGCGGAGGGGAGTTCTACGGTGAACCTCTCCATGATCCACAAACCGCACGGTCACTCCGACCGAACGGGACTGGCGAACTGATCGCATCCGACGGGCCGTTCGTGGAAATCAAGGAGTTCATCGGCGGCTATTACGTTTTCGAGGCTGAATCGATGGACGATGCTGTCGAGGTGGGCAGGACATGTCCGACTCACTCCGGGATCGAAATCCGACAGATTGTCGACCTTCCCGGCCTCAGACAAGGATGACACCATGAAGTACATGCTGATGATCTACGATCGCCAGGAACTCTACGACACTGCGACACCGGAACAGATGGAAACGGCGATGACGCAGCACGCCGATTTCTATCGGCACATGTCCGAACATTTCCCGGGCTTTACCTCCGAACGACTGCAGGTGCCCAACACGGCTACATCGCTGACGCAGAACGCCCGGGGAGATTGGCTGATCACCGACGGGCCGTTTCCCGACGTGAAGGAATCGATCGGCGGCTTCTATGTCTTCGATGCCAATGATCTCGATGCAGCCATCGATGCCGCCAAGCACTGCCCAGCCTGGGTCGGACTCGAGCTCCGTCCCGTGTTCACGCACGAATAGCAGGAGCATCGATGGATTCGGTTGAGATCGCCTTGCGCGATGCGCATCAGCGGAGTTGGGCCTACATCCTCGCCTCCGTGGTCCGCTTTGCTCGCGATCTCGATCTCGCCGAGGATGCCGTTCAGGATGCCTTCGTCGCCGCTCTCGAATCGTGGCGTCGCGATGGCATCCCGAACGCCCCGGCAGCCTGGCTGATCACCGCCGCCAAGCGAAAAGTCATCGACCGGATTCGCCGCGACGCCTCACTCGACCGAAAACTGCCGCTGCTGATCGTTCCGGAGGGAGAACCCGATATGGAGGTTCCATCCGATATTCCCGACGAGCGCCTGCGCCTCATCTTTACCTGCTGTCACCCGGCACTCAACCTCGAAGCACGCGTCGCCCTCACCCTGCGCCTCGTCTGCGGGCTCACCACGCCCGAAGTCGCTCGTCTCTTCGTGGTCACCGAACCAACCATGGCCGCCCGGATCACCCGGGCCAAGAAGAAAATCGCTGTCGCCGGCATTCCCTACCGTGTTCCCGAAGCGCACGAATTGCCGGATCGGCTCCCGGCCGTGCTCTCGGCGATTTACCTCGTGTTCACCGAGGGGCACGCCGCCAGTTCCGGCACCCGCCTGATCCGGGAAGAGCTGACCACGCGCGCGATCGATCTGGCCCGCATCCTGACCCGGCTCATGCCCGATGAGCCCGAAGTCATTGGACTCCTTGCCTTGATCACCCTCGCCGATGCGCGAAGCGTCACCCGCATCGACCAGCATCAGCAATTCGTCCCCCTGCACGAACAGGACCGCGCCCGCTGGAATCGCGAACAGATCCAGACTGGTACCGATCTGGTGGAACGCGCCCTTCGACTCTCGGCCAACCGTGTTCCCGGTCCGTTCGCACTCCAGGCAGCGATTGGCGCACTCCACGCCGAGGCACCGACATTCGAGGAAACCGACTGGCCTCAAGTACTGGCTCTCTATGATCTCTTGCTGGAGGTTGTGCCATCACCGGTAGTTGCCCTCAACCGATCGGTCGCGATCTCGAAGATCGAAGGACCTGCCGCCGCCCTCCGCATCGTCGATCAGATAGCGGACAGCGGAGCATTGGCCACCTACCCCTTCCTCGCCGCCACCCGCGCCGATCTGCTCCGCCAGCTGGGGCAGATATCCCTCGCCCGCACCGCCTACGAAACTGCCCTCAGCCTCACAACGAACTCCATCGACCGTACCTACCTCCGAAATCGCCTCAACGCGCTGTAGGGCAAAATTGTATATTCGTAGGGGAGTCCTTCATGGGCTCCCGCGAAGACTTCCAACTCCGGATCTGACCCGCTACACTCTTCTTCCATCCACCTGCCCTAGCTGCGGAGGACGCATCGATCCATGACCGCCACCGGTTCCGAATCGACGAAACTTATCATCATTCGAGGCAATTCCGCGTCTGGCAAGTCCACCATCGCTCGCACCATTCGCGAACAATTTGGCAAACGTGAGCTCACGATCGTCGAGCAGGATTACGTTCGACTCCAGATTCTCAATGGATATGACGGTCCCGGAAGACCGTATGTGGGACTAATCGATCTTATCGCCCGGTACGCCCTGAAAAACGGTTTCCACGTCATTGTCGAAGGCATCCTCAATGCCGCAGCAAATGGCGCCATGCTGTCTCAACTGGCGATCGACCATCGTGGCGAGAACTTTGCCTTCTATATCGACGTCCCATTCGACGAGACCGTGCGTCGTCATGCCACGAGGCCGTTGGCGAGCACGGTTGGAGTCGAAACAATGCAAGGCTGGTACCGACCACTCGACCTCATTCCTGCAATCGACGAACGTGTCATACCGCCAGAAAGCACGCTCGCAGACTCGGTTGCGCTCATCCGTACGACCGCGAACCTCTGAACTCGTCTCTGCCCCCGCAACCCTGCCACGACCGCCATGACGCGACCTCCGGTCTAGCGGGTACCATTCCGTCCATAAAGCAAACCCTGCCTGTTACATGGAGGAATCCCGCACATGGCTGATCCACGAATTGCCAAATGGGCGAAAGCCCTCGTCCACTATTCCGTTTCCGTCAAACCCGGCCAAACCGTCGTTATCACCGGTGGCGTTTCCGCCGCCACGCTGATTCGCGAAGTCCACCGCGAAGTCATCGCCGCCGGTGCCTTCCCCGTCGTCACCGCTTCGCTCGATGGCATCAGTCGCGATCTCCTGAAATTTGGCAGCAACGAACAGCTCGCCTACATCAGCCCGATCGAGACCTTCGTTCGATCCCAGGCTGATGTCGTCATCAACATCATGGCCGAATCGAACACCCGCCGCGCTTCCTCGGTCGATCCTTCGCGCAGCACCCTTTTCTCCGCTGCCCGCAGCGAACTCTTCGAGCAGTACATGGAACGCGCCTCCGATGGCCGCCTCGACTGGACCCTCACCCTCTATCCAACCGACGGTTACGCGCAGGACGCCGACATGGATACCGAGGAATACACCGACTTTGTGCTCAGTGCCTGCAAACTCGATCAGGACGATCCTGTCGCCGCCTGGCAGGAACTCCGGGGAGAACAACAGCGCCTGATCGATTGGCTCAACGGCCGGAAGGAAATCCATCTCGTCGCTCCCGATGTCGATCTGACAATGTCTGTCGAAGGCCGCACCTGGATCAATTCCGACGGACGTCGCAACTTCCCGAGTGGTGAAATCTTCACCGGGCCCGTCGAAAACTCCGCCAATGGTACGATTCGCTTCTCGTTCCCCGTCGTCACCGCCGGCCGCCAGATCGAGGACATTCGCCTGAAGTTCGTCGATGGCAAGGTGGTGGAAGCGACCGCTGCCAAGAATGAGGACTACCTGATCAAGACACTCGACACCGATCCCGGGGCCCGTTTCCTCGGCGAGATCGCTTTCGGCACGAATATGGATATCCAGCGGTTTACGAAGAACATCCTCTTCGACGAGAAAATCGGCGGCACCGTACACATGGCGGTGGGGCGTGGCTACCCGGAAACCGGTAGCACCAACAAATCCGCCGTGCACTGGGACATGATCTCGGATATCCGCGCTGGAGGAGAAGTGACCGTCGACGGCGAACTTTTCCTGAAAGACGGCAAGTTCGTCGTCTGATGAATGTTTCGAGCTCGTTGCTGCTGAATGAAGCAGGTATTGCCAATCCGGAAGCTCACTGGCTGATTATTGGTGGAGAGGCGGACCTCGCCCTGGCCGTCGCTGATCAGGCGCAGCCGATGCACCTGGTCTGGATCCCCTACGATGCGATGGAACTCGCCAAGCTCGGTAACGATCCGCGAATCCAGGTGCATCATCGTCCCGTTGAGGCACCCGGCCCGCCGAACTCGTTCGATATCGTGCTGATCCCGGGCATGTCCGATCGTGATCTGAACCGACGCTCCCTGGCCATCGCCAAGCAAACCGTTCGCTCGATCGGCTGGGTTGTGGTGGCTGGTGCCAACAACGAGGGCGTCCGCTCGTTCCTGTCAGACGCCCATCAGATGTTCAGCGATCCCTTCTACTCCGACTACCGGTCGAAACATCGCATCGCAACATTCGAGGGCATCGAACTCACGGAGCAACCTCCGGAGTGGTCATCCACGGCGGGCATCCAGCCCGGATCCTGGATTGATACCGGCGTCTTCCTTGCCGGGCAGAAAGTAATGCATGCGACAACATCCGGCGTGTTCTCAGCCAATGGAGTCGATGAGGGGACTCGCATGCTGCTCGAGCACTTCGATGTCCAACCTGGGCAACATGTGCTCGATGTCGGAACCGGGAGCGGCATCATTGGTGCCTACGCTCGCGCGATGAAGGGAATAGTCACAATGACCGATTCGAGCCTGATCGCGATTGCTGCCGCCAGGCGCACCGTGGTTCTCAACGAGTTCGATGGCGTGCATGTTGTCGCAGGCAACACGTATGAACCCATTCAGCAGGATCGTTTTGATGTTATCGTCAGCAACCCTCCATTCCACAAGGGCCGTCATGTCGATCACTCGATGAGCGAACGACTCCTCAGCGAAGCACCGGCCCATCTCGAACCCGGCGGTCACCTGCTGGTCATCGCCAATTCGTTTCTCTCCTACGGGAAACAGATGAAACGGCATTTCCGTGATGTGGAGACAGTGGCTTCGAACCGGCGCTACCACCTGATTGGGGCATCGACGCCATTGACATAACGCGGTCGTGCAAGTGTCCGCGCCAACCCTCCTTCCGCTATGATGCGGGGTACTGATCAGTCCCAATATCTGAGGAGAACAATGCGTGCCCACCACCTCGACATTGCTGTTGTTCGCACTCGCATCGCTGCTGCTGGTGATTGTGCCGGGACCGAACGTGATCTACATCGTGACTCGCGGCATCGATCAGGGACGTCGCGCCGCCGTGGCATCCGCACTTGGGGTCCAGGCGAGCATGCTGGTACATGTCGGTGCCGCCGCAGCCGGCCTCTCCGCTGTGCTTGCGTCGTCAGAACTTCTTTTCAACACAGTCCGGTTCGCCGGGGCGGGGTATTTGATCTGGCTCGGTATTCGCAGTTGGCGGGAGCCGGCTTTCGACCTCACGGTCGGAACGGTGCAGGGAACACCACACTACCGTCGTATCTTCCAGCAGGGTGTCACCGTCAATCTGCTCAATCCCAAAGTCGCCCTATTTTGCCTGGCCTTGTTGCCACAATTCGTCGATCCGACCCGCGGCAGCCCTGCCGTACAGATTCTCATTCTCGGTTCGGTCATGATCCTGGTCGGTATCGTCAGCGACAGCATCTACGCGATGCTGAGCGGCGGAATCGGCGAGTGGCTGAAAACCCGGCAAAAAATCGCCCAACACCGACAGCGGTTTTCCGGTGTTGTCTATATCGGACTCGGAGCTCTCGCGGCGTTGACCGGTTCGCAATTCACGAAGTAGATCTGCAACTCCGGCTTGCGTTGCCCACTAATCGTCGGCCTTTCAATCGCGGGGAAAGAGGTCGGCGTGCCTTGAACACCTACGTTGATCAATCGGGCGGGTCGAAAACGTTCTTCAGGAGCGTGGTCGCTCCAGTTCGATCTTTCCAAACGAACCTGGTCAAGTATTGACTAATGCATACGTATCATAATGCACTTCTTGTTGGTAACGATGGCACCAATCGTGCCCTTCTTACTCATTAAACTCATTCTCAACTGGTACGATGTCAACCGCACAATTCAGACGCCGAAGCATCCGCCGACCGCGTCGAAAAGCATCTCTATCCCTGAGGAGGGCACTGCATGGTCTAAACTACCGTAAACATCAACGGTCAGCCGCAAACCGTCGACGTCGACGAAAACACTCCGTTACTCTGGGTCATCCGAAACAACCTCGGGATGACCGGTACCAAGTTCGGCTGCGGCATGGCCCAGTGCGGTGCCTGCACCGTGCATATCGATGGCGTCGCCACCCGATCCTGTGTCATTCCCGTCTCCGCCGTCGGCGAGAGTGAAGTCACCACGATCGAGGGCCTCGCTACCGACGGTGCGCTGACACCAATTCAGCAAGCCTGGATCGAAACCCAGGCTCCGCAGTGCGGTTACTGCCAATCCGGGCAGATCATGTCCGCCAGCGCCCTGCTCGCCGCCACGCCGGCACCGACCGACGACGAAATCATCGACGCCATGAGTGGCAACATCTGCCGCTGCGGCACCTACAGCAGAATCTTCCAGGCGATCAAGATGGCCGCCGGTACTGTGGACAAGGGAGGTCAGCAATGATCACCGATCACGAACTCGACACCATTCGTCATGCCAGCGTTTCCCGTCGCACCGTATTCAAGGGTGCCGGCGTCGCTGCCGG
>JBBJOX010000113.1:0-8579 GCA_037724245.1 Thermomicrobiales bacterium
CAACGATCTATCAGAGGTACCAGCTCTCCAGCGAGTATTGCGGCGTGGCGATGAGCGAACTCGAAGGTCGATTTGGTGCGACCTGTCTCTTTCTGCAGGGATGCTGTGGGGATATCAATCCCGATATCAGTCGCGATGGGGTGCAGGCTCGTGGCGACATCGACGTGATCGAGCGCGAGGGACTGGCGCTGGCGGATGCCGTGCGCGATCTGATGTCCGATCGAGGTGAAGACCTCGAGATCATTCCGCTGCGATCCCGACAGCAATCGATCGATCTTCCCTACGACGAGCTTCCCGATCCCGCCGATCTTCGACTTCTGGCGGAAACGCGAGGGCATATGGGGGAGTGGAGTCGATGGCTGCTCGATCATCGGGAGCGACTGGTTCCTTCGATCCCGTTGCAGATGCAGCGACATGATCTGGCGGCGGGGTGTTCGATGGTGACGATGAATGGTGAGGTTTGTGTCGATTACGGACTTTACGTGCGAGCGATATCGGGAGGGACAACGCTTCCGCTTGGCTACGCAAATGGAATGACCGGGTACATCCCGACGGCTGCGATCATCGCAGAAGGTGGCTACGAGGCGGGAGATTCGATTCCCTATTTCTATCTACCGGCACCGTTCGCGCCGGAAGTCGAATCGATTCTGAAGCAGGGGCTGACTGAACTGATTGGTGCCGACAGGAGTTGAAGACGCGTGAGTGCTACTAAACTCGCCCGCGATGGTGGCGACAAGATACGAACCCGACCATTTCCTTCCGTCAGCAATGCAACTGGTCGAACTCTGGGGATCGAGGAGATACAGGCAGTCGAGGAGGTCCTTCGCTCGGGCGAACTGAATCGAACGATCGCGACGCATAGCCGGGTCAAGTCGTTCGAGAATGCATTCTGCACCTGGCTCGGGGTCGATCAGGCGGTGGCCTCGACATCCGGTACGTCGGCGTTGCACCTTGCGGTGGCAGCGATCGATCCGAATCCGGGTGATGAAATCATCGTGACGCCAATCACGGATTTTGGCTCGATCATTCCAATCATTGCCCAGAACGCCGTCCCGGTGTTTGCCGATGTACTGCCGGGAACGTGGTGCGTCGATCCGGAATCGATTCGCGTCAACATCACGGAGCGGACACGGGCGATCATCGTGGTTCATCTCTTCGGGCAACCGGCCGATCTCGATCCGATTTTGGAGATCGCCGCAGAACACAGAATTCCGGTGATCGAGGATTGCAGTCAGGCGTATGGTGCCCTGTACAAGGGGCAAAAGGTCGGGACGTTCGGTGCGCTCGGGTGCTTCAGCCTGCAGCAGTCGAAGCACATCACGAGTGGCGACGGTGGTCTGACCGTGACGAACGATCCGCATCTGGCTTACCGGATGCGTCTTTTTTCGGACAAGGGGTGGCCGCGCGAGGGCGAACTGCGGACGCACCTCTACTACGGGGTGAACTACCGGATGACGGAATTGCAGGGCGCGGTTGGCGGTGCCCAACTGCCGAAACTCGACGGAGTGATTGCCGCACGGAGACGCGCCGGACATCTGCTGGAATCGTTGATCGGTGAATTGCCTGGACTCTCGCTACCGACATTACCGGGTGGCGGCGACAGCGAATCGGTCTACTGGCTTTTCCCGATCGATATCGATACGACTGTGCTAGGACTCTCCGTTGGCGAATTCGCCGCGGCAGTACGTGCGGAAGGCGTGCCGGCCAGTGCTGGCTACGTGACTCCGATGTATCTGACACCAGCACTGGCCGAAGGCAAGACGTATGGCGACTCGCACTTTCCGTTCGATTCGCCTTACACCATGCGTTCCTATACGGATTTCGTGGCGGGCCTGTGCCCGGTGGCGGAATCGATGGCGGAACGCATGCTGGTGGTGCCGATCAACGAAAAGTTCACTGACCACGATGTACGCGATATTGCCGCCGCGTTCACCAAGGTCGTTCAAGCCCTGACTGCGTCCGTCTGACCATCCGAATACCGATTCCGGGAAGGACTCCTTCGTCATGATTGCCGTTGTTGCCGAACTTGATGCGATCGGATCGCGTTACGTCGAGGAAATCCTTTCCCAGGCGGGTTTGACCTGGATATCGCAGACATCGGATTCGCTCATTTCCATGGCTACTGCACCAGCCGTAATCGTTCTTTCCGGTAACGGATCACTCTCACCCGATGCGCGGGGCCGGATCGAGATGTGGGTCGGCAACGGCTGCGGTCTGGTGACCACGGGCGGGACCTGGGGGCTAGATGATGTCCTCGGTGCCTCTGCCCGGCCAATGGAGTTGGATGGATACATCGGTGAACTGGACGATGATCATCCCGTTGTCGGACAACTCGAGAGTTCGCTTCATGTGTTTTCCGGAGTGGCCCTGCGATCGATCTCGGCGACACCGCTCGCCGTGCTGCTCGATGCCGATCGAGCGGAATCGCTGGGGGAGGCGATCGTGGTGCGTCGGTTGGGGCAGGGCGCAGTGGTCGCGATCGGTCCGAACGTTGCGGGGTCCGTCTATCACATTCAGCACGGCCACTCGATCGAACGCGATGGCGAGCCGGCACCGGATGGCTCAGCACCGATCGACGACAGGATTCTGAAAACGGACGACGGCGTCGTGCTGGACTGGACCTTCGATCGGATCCAGTCGTTGCCGGACGAACCTGTCGCCGAATGTCCAGGCAAGGATGCTGCCTATCCCGATGGCGATACGCCGTGGTTCGGGTATCCAATTGCCGACGAGTTGCGGGTAATTCTTCTCAATGCGATTCACTGGGCAGCGGCGACGAGTGGTCAGCTGCTACCGGCGCTCGCCGCCTGGCCGAACGAGCTACCGGCGGTCGGTATGATCTCTCACGATTCCGACGGTAATCTCGATGCCGGCGCGCAGACGACATTGCGGGCACTCGAGGAAGCCGACATCACCTCGACCTGGTGTCACATGTGGGGTCCGACCTATCCGACGACGTACACGTCATCGACCTTCCCGGAGATCATGAAGGCCGGTCACGAAATTGCCCTGCATTACAACTCGGTGGCGCATGACGGTGGAACGTGGGGTCGCGATCACCTAACGACGCAAGCCGAGTTCGTGCGCAGGGAAGCCGGGATCGATCAGTTCGTCTCCAACAAGAATCACTATCTGCGCTGGGAAGGCAAGGTCGATTACTTCCACTGGTTGGTCGATGAAGGAATCGCCGCCGATCAGTGCAAGGGACCGAGCAAGAAGGGAAATGTCGGATATCCACATGGCTCGACACAGCCGTGGTTCCCGCTCGACACGGAACAGAACGCAATGATCGATGTGTTGGAAATTCCACTGCAGTTTCAGGATCTTTGGCTAACGACTCCGGCCTACATGGAGGAACAGACAATTCAGCAGGCGATCCGGCATACCGGTGTCGCGCATTTTCTCTATCACCAGGTGCACATTCACAATCGTCCCGAGGTTCGGGAGGCGCTGTTGCAGACAGTCGATGCTGGCCGCAAGCAGGGTCTGGAATGGTGGACAAGTGCCCGGATCAACGACTGGCAGCGACAGCGGCGGGAAATCTCGCTGGATCTGCGTGGTGATCGGCTGATCGTGACCTCGGCCTGCGCGATGTCTGGTGTGACGATCCTCGTGCCGGATGACGCAGGCACCTCGACGCTCGGAAATTTGCCAGCGCGAACGATCGTGACCGATCTTGATGTCGGTGAGACGGTGATTAGCCTCGGCTGACGGGTTCAGAACGAAAGGTTACGCCAGATCGTTCGTGAAGATCGCGCGGTCGAGGTGGGAGAGGGCGCCGTAGGCGAGGCCAGTGGTGGCTGGTGGTGGCGAGGCTCTCCCTTGTTGGACGGTGAACGACTGCGGGTATGCCGCCGCCTCTGGGGCCGAGGTGTCCGGGAAGTACTGGCGCTGGTTGCTCTCGATCGGGACGATCGTCGGCAGGCGCGAGGCGAGTCCGAGCGACTGGATCAGGGCAACGCCGGGGTTGGTCAGGTCCTGCACCGACACGTGCATTCCGAGTTCGGTCGCCTTGGCCAGCGCCAGCAGGGAGAGACTCTGCGTCTTGCAGGTTTTCAGGGCGATACCGTTCCAGCCGAGCGCGATTGCATGATCGATTGAGCGCAGACTGGTCAGACCTTCGTCGAGGACGATCGGAATTCTCGCCGATACAGTCGAGAGATCGATCGCATCGGCTCCGAGGTGTCGACTGGCCGGTTGTTCCAGAGCATCGAGTGCGGCGAAGGCGGCGGGCGATCGCGATTCGACCCCATCGAGCAACGCCTCGATGTATGCGAGCGATGGTCCTTGTTCGTTGAGATCACCAAAGATGCGGACGTCGTTCACTTGCGCCGAGGCAATATCGAAGACGCGGACAAGGCGCTCGATGTCCCATTCGAGATGCTGGCCCTTCAGCTTTACCTTGAATGAGAACGCGCCATCGGTCGTGATCCATTCGGTCAGGGAAGGGTAAATGCCGATTTTCTCCTCGACTGTCAGCGGATCGGCCGCGCCAACCGTATGTGAGACAGCGAGCGAGGTGACCGGTTGCGACCGCACGATGTCGCTCAGGTAGCGACCAGCAAAGGCTTCGCCAAGGACGGCGCCAAGATCCCAGCTGACGTAATCCGGACCAAGCGCATCATACGAACTGATGCCGTGCAGGTTTCCGTAGGCGTCGTGAATCGCGGCATCGACCGGCGACCACGCGACCAGCGAGGCGAGATGCGACAGCTCGACGAATCCGTCGTTCCCGGCATCGATCACGGCATGTTCGAGTTCGGGTTCGATCGTCAAAAAGTGATCGAGCGGATGTCTGTAGGCAGCCGCATCAACGAGCTGCCGCCCCAACTCACCGATCAGCTTTCGCATCAGGCGATCCTTGGTTTCGCCTGTCAGCGATGTTCCCGGAAACGCCCAACCGTGCGAGAGCAGGATCGCACCCCAGCCGCTGGCTTCGCGACCGCTGCGATCTGCTACCCGCACCCTGACGTGAGCCAGAGACAGGTTTCCCATTGTCGTATTCCCGAAGGCGAACGACCCCGAAGGCCGCTCGATCGAGTAATACGGTTCGACCGAGACAATGCGAACGGCTCGCTCGTTGGCGAGACTCACGTGGTCAGCCATTCGTCGAGATGCGCAGCGACGAAGGCATCGTCATTCAGTTCGGGATAGGCCGCGTAAACGCGGTCAATTTCCTGAAGTTGGCCCGGTGAGAGATCTTCGTTCGGGTCGATACACCAGCGTCCTTCGAGGAGACCTTGCCGCCGGAGCACTTCGTGAATCCCGGCGATCGAACCGATAAATGAGTTGCGGCTATCGAAGAAAGCGTCGTTGCTATCGGTGACGGCATTGCCGTTGGTCAGCAGATCGAGCACCTTGCTTCCTGACGGGTCGGTGATCGCAGCCTGGCACGCGGCGTGGAGTTCGACGGCGGTCTTGTTCCAGGCAGCCCAGTGACCGAGCAGTCCGCCGACTATTCGCTTTTCAACCATCACGCCATCAATTTCGAAGCGATAGGCGGCCAGCAGATCGGCCACGATGTTGTCGTCGTTTCCGGTATAGAGGGCGATCTCATCGCTGCGGGACGATTCGGCAACGGCGCGAACGACGTCCAGTGTCTGGTAGCGATTGAACGGCGCGATCTTGATCGCCTGAACACCTTCGACCTCGGCCAGTTTCCGCCAGAACGAGTAGGGCAAGGGGCGTCCGCCGACGCTGGGTTGCAGGTAGAACCCGAATGCGGGAATCACCTTCGCCACCTGACGTACGTGATCGACGAGTTCGTCATCGGACCAGCCGGTGGTTCCGCCGAGACCAACCAGAGCCAGATCGTAGCCGAGATCGGCGGCGACGCGCGCCTCGGCGACGGCCTGGGCAGTTGGCCCGATCACGCCAGCGACCTTGATCAGGGTGCGTCCGGTTGTTGCCGCGACCTTGTCTGTGGTTTCGGCTCCGATGCGAAGTACTGACTCGTACAACCCAACCTCGCGTATTGCGAACTGCGTCGTATGGACACCGACGGCAACGCCACCAGAACCGGCAGCCAGGTAGTACTTCGTCAAAGCGGCCTGGCGAACCGGATCCAGTTCGCGATTGGAGTTCAGGGCGAGCGGGTGAGCAGGAATTACTGTGCCCTGATGCAAAAGGGTTCGGCCATCTGGTCGAAGCGTCGGAAACTGGGTCATTGATCGAATCCTGAATGAGCTAGCACTGGATCGTCCGGTGTTCTGGATCGCATCACTAGAATTTGCCTTCACGTTCCTGGAAACCCGTCGGCTTGCCGAGCGACGGACCATCGGCTTCGATCCAGGCAGCGACGAGATCGATCATGGTGTGGAGTGGCATCGATGGATACCCGAAGAGTCCGAACGCCTTGGCTGAATTGCTGAGAAGCGCAGTTGTGGCTTCTTCTCCGGTCATTTTCGGCTCGACATCGAAACGATCTGCGAATTCCTGAACCAGCCAGCGCATCGGGATCGTTTCCGGTCCGGTGACGTTGAGAATCTGCGGCGGACTATCGGCGATGGTCAGGGCACGCAGCGCGATCGCGTTGGCATCGCCTTGCCAAATCACATTGGCGTTGCCCATCGTGATATCGACTGCTTCACCGGCGTGAACCTGCCTGGCGATGTCGAAGAGCACACCGTAGCGAAGATCGATCGCGTAGTTCAGTCGGAAGATCGTGATCGGGGTTCCGTACGTGATGGATGCATGTTCGAAGACGCGTTCACGGCCGAGGCAGGTCTGGGCATATTCACCAACCGGGGCTGGTTCCACCGATTCATCGGCACCACCAATCGTCACTGGTCGCAGCGGGTAAATGTTGCCGGAGGAGAAGACCGTGAACCGTGAGTTCCTGAAGTGCTGGGCCACGTTCCCCGACACGTGAACATTGGTGGCCCAGGTCTGGTATTCGCGTCCGGTGGTACCGAACTTGGTGCCGAGCATGTAGACAATGTGGGGAGCTTCGGGAAGTGATTGCAGCGCCTGTGGATCGGAGAGGTCGGCGGATATCGTCTGGACTCCGGCGGCATCGAGTCGGTCGCGGGCGGATTGATCGGAAAAGCGGGAAACGGCGATCACCGTGCGTCCGGCGCCGATCTGCTTCAGGGCTCGGGCGGCGAGGACGGAGAGTGTCGGTCCCATCTTGCCAGCGCTGCCGAGGACCATGATGTCGCCATCGAGTGATGCGAGATCGTCGATCAGTGCCGGAGTTGGTCGTGTCAGTAACTCATCGAGTGCCTCGACCGTCGTGATTGGTTCCTGTCGCGAATGCGGCGGATTCAGTTGGCGGTCAGTTTCCAGCGTCATCGGTTCCTCTCCTGCGATCCGAGCATCTTTTGTTTGTTGATCGAACTATATCAAACCGGGTTCAGTTTTGTATATGATCCGGAGAAGGTTGCAGTTGTGCATTGAACTGGTGGAATGGGTAGACACGTGATGAAGCCGTTGGATGTGGTGATCGATACCGATATCGGTGCCGATCCGGATGATGCGATTGCCGTGGCGCTGGCGGTCGCATCACCCGAACTCCGGGTGCGTGGAGTAACGATTGTCAGCGGCGATGTCGATTGGCGGGCGAGGATCGCGACGCGGCTGCTGGGCATGCTCGGTCGCCCCGATATTCCGGTGATCCGGGGCATTGGTGCGGGCGGGATGCTCGGAATCGAAGGGCAGGGCATGCTCGATCGGGAGTATCGCGGGCCGGAAGCGACCGTGCTGCAGCACACGACTGCCGCGCACTGGTTGATCGAGCAGTCTCACAGCGCGCCGTTTCATCTGGTGGCTATCGGACCGCTGACGAATGTGGCCGAAGCGAACCTCTTCGGACTGGAACCGCATTTCGGGTGCTGCACAGCGAACATGCATCAGGGCTGGCCGAAATATGCAGCCAGTCTCTGGATGCGAAGTGTCGATGAGTCTCTCGTCGGGATTTCCTACGCGCCGTGTACGGTGACGACGATCCTGAACGGGCACGAACTTCGCGCAGTGGTGGAGACGAACTATCCGTTCGAAGATGTGATCCGGATTTCAATCCACAGCGAGTTCGCGGGGCAGCAGGTTTCGTTGCGGATTCCGGAATGGGCGACGGCAGCATCGCTTTCGCTGAACGGAGTCGCGCAGAACCAGCCAGTGGCCGGGACATTTCAGGATCTGCGTCTGGACGAGGCGGGGGATCACGAGATCGTGCTCGATCTGAATCCTGCGTTTCGCAGCGAGCGGCGCTTCAATGAATCCGTATCGATCTTCCGGGGATCACTGCTCTACGCACTGCCGATCGAGGATGAATGGCGAAAGGTGATCGCGCGCGATCCGGTCAGCGACTGGGAGCTGCACCCGCTCTCGCCGTGGAACTATGCACTGGCGCTCGAAGCGGAAACGATCGGGGATGAGTTGGCGTTGAAGCGGACATCGGGTCCGGCAGGTTTCGCAGCGAATCCGGGAATCCTTTCGGCGCAGGTTCAGGGACGGCAAGTTCCGGCCTGGAGAATCGAGCACAACGCGGCCGGTCCGGTGCCGGAAAGCCCGGTTGCCAGTGGGGAACCACTGGAGCAGCTGACGCTGGTTCCTTACGGCTCGACGAAACTGAGAATCGG
>JBBJOX010000114.1:0-8511 GCA_037724245.1 Thermomicrobiales bacterium
GTCGATCTTGGGGATCGCGTGACGATCGTCGGTAACGGTACCACGGCGACTGCGGGAGCCCCGACGATCGATGATCTCGCCGAACTGACAGGTACCATCTCCTACGAACTCACCTGTCGCCTGCAATCCCGCCTGCCGAAGCTTTACCTCCGCTCCGGCAACCTCGTCGCCGTCTCCGACCTCGCCGGCTACCGCGAGGTTGAGATGTAGCCATCGGTTCTGAACTCTCCCCGGGTTGAACAAGAGCAAGCGGACCGCAACTTCGCGGTCCGCTTGCTCCTGAGAGTCTCAGCCCAGTTCGGAGTTGATCGATTCAACGATCGTTGACACAGCCGTGTCGACATCCTGCTGTCCAACGATAACAAGATCGAACGCATCGTCCCAAATGTTTTCGACAGTCGAGCCATCACCGAAGTTCGTGGCAGGCGGAACCGTTTTATCCAGTTGGGTCAGGATCAATTCATTGTCCGCCCGATGTGCCTCGCCACCATAATTCAACCAACCGTCGGATGACGTAATTTCGACGAGCGGTGCGATCGAGCGGCTTCCGTAAATGCCCGACCAGGCCAGAAGTCCTTCCGGGCCCCCCATGAATTTCAGGAAACTCCAGGCCTGTTCAGGAGAATCGGTGTCAGCCGACATCGCCCACTGGTCGGTATAGAGTACGCTGACAGGCGGTTCCGCGGCCGGACGTGGATAGAGCCGGATCGTCCAGTTGAACGGTATGTTTTCGATGAGATTCGGCCGGAACCATGGTCCCGCCATGTTCATTCCGGTGATACCGCCGAGGAAGAGATCAGACGCGCCTTCAAGCTGAGGCAAGGCACCCGGTGGCACAGCGGACGCGTCTTCGGAGATGACACCGAAGTACTGCCGCAACGCTTCCTTCGCCGGGTCCGTGTTCAACAGACACTCCGTGCGCTCGTCATTCATAATCTGACCGCCATTCGTGTGAACAAACGATCCCCACGACCACGAACTGTTGACGATCCCGATACCCCAGCGATCGATCTGACCGTCACCGTCGGTATCGCGAGTAAGCGCCTTGCTAATCTCGCGGAACTGCGCCCACGTCCATTCGTTCGTTGGCAGTTCAACACCTGCCGCAGCAAAGAAGTCCGTATTCAGGTACACAACATGATTGCTGATGTCTTTTGGCAAACCGTAGAGCTTGCCATCGATGCGACAGCCCTCGACTGCAGATGGCCAGTAGACATTGAGATCGAAGGCATCGGCGGTCACTCGCTCATCGAGTTCGGCCAGAGCCCCGCGAGAACCAAATGCCTCGAACTGCCCGGTATTCATCATCATCAGATCAGGCGGTGTACCGCCGGCAATCATTCGTTGCAGCTGATCACGGCCCCACGGACCACCATCGACGATGTTGATGAATTCCACCGTCACTTCCGGGTGATTGGCTGTGTACACGGCAGCCAGTTCCTGCATCGCCTGGAATTCAATATCACCCAGCCAAACCGTTGCCTGCAGCGTCACGCTGTCCTGCGCCCGCATGGTCGATACGGTCCTCCATGTCGCATTGCCTGAGGCGGCTCGGGTCACATCGGCGGCGACCAGAGGCACCGTCAAACCGGCTACACCCGCTTTGACGATCGTTCGTCGAGACCAGCGCTTTGATCGGGAATCTCTAAAAGCAGTCACGGAAGCCCATCCATTTCTATCGATGACACGAAGCAAAAGTGGAACCGTACGGTCGATCGTTCCTCCTACGAATCGCAGATGCCCCGGGTTCGAGGCAGCAACCTGTCAGCGACCTCCCATTCCAGAAATCGCAATGCCACGCACGAAATACTTCTGGAACGTGAAGAAGACGATAAACACAGGCAACGTCATGGCGACCGCATAGGCCATCGTGTAGTTGAAGTTCACCTGGTACTGATCGCGGAAGAGTCGAATCCCGAGCGCCAGCGTCCAGTTTTCCTGCGTCTGCAGGTATATCAGCGGACCGAGGAAATCATTCCAGTGGAACAGAATCGAGAGAATGGCGACGGTCGCCAGGGCCGGCTTGGCCAGCGGCATCGCGACCGTCCACCAGATCCGGAAGAACCCGGCGCCATCAAGCGTGGCTGCATCTTCCAGATCGGTGGGAATCCCCCTGAAGAATTGTCGGAGAAGGAAGATATAGAACGGCGCTCCACCAAAGAACGAAGGAACGATCAGCGGGAGTGGGGTATTGATCCATCCGAGCTCGCGAAACAGGACGAACTGCGGAATCATCGTAACCATGTACGGCAGCATCAGTCCTGAAAGCATCAGGATGAACAGAAAATCGCGACCCGGAAACTTCACCCGGGCAAACCCGTAAGCCGCCAGCGAGGCCGAAAGTAATCCGCCGATCAGCGTGGTAACTGTGATCACCAGCGTGTTCGAGAAAAACGTCCAGGTTGGCACCACTTCGAACGCAGTCTGGTAGTTCGACCACATGATCGGAGTTGGAATCCACTCGATCGGGTAGGCGAACTCCGTGCCGCGTTCCTTGAGCGATGTTGAGATCATGTAGACCAGGGGCAGGAGCGAAATTGCCGCAACGATCAGCAATATTCCCTGGACCACAGCCGTCTGTGCCATGCCGGTAGCACGTTTCGATCGTGGCACATCCTCCTCGATGAGCTGATCCGACTCTCTTCCGGGGGCGGCGATCGATTTGTCGATGGATCGGGTTGCTTCGGCAGTCATGGAATCTCCTCTGGAACACGTCGTCTTCCGCGACCATCCACACTACGGCCGGTCACCTTCGTAATAGACCCACTTCCGGGCGATCGTGAACTGGATGATGGTCAGCACGATGACGATCATGAACAACACCCAGGCCAGCAGCGAGGCATAGCCCATGTTGTATTCCTCGAATCCTTCCTGGTAGATCAGCAGACCCATCATCGTCGACGAGTTGCCAGGACCACCGCCAGTCATCAGGTAAACAGGTGTGAACACCTGAATGGCCGCAATCAGCCCGATCACCAGATTGAAGAAGATCGTCGGAGTCAGGAGCGGAATCGTGATGTTCCACATCTTGGACATCGTTCCCGCACCATCGATTTCCGCAGCTTCATACAACGACTGCGGAATATCCTGAAGACCAGCCAGAAAAATAATCATCGCTCCGCCGAACGCCCAGATGGCGATCGCGATCAACGCCGGTTTAACGAGTCCGATATCCCACAACCAGGTTTGCGGCGGGATACCGAAGACACCGATCGCTGCGTTGGCCAGACCTTGCGTCGGGCTGAAGATAAAGAACCAGAGCATCGCAGTGGCCACTGCCGGCATCTGCGAGGGCAGGAATGCCAGCGCCCGATAGATGTTCTTCCCCCGAATGTTGAGATTCAGCAGCAGCGCCACACCGAACGCGACCAGAAGCTGCAACGGAACCGAGAAGATCGTGTAGATGAACGTGTTCTGAAGAGCAGTACGGACAGCCGGATCGTCCAGAAGATCACGGTAGTTCTCTAGGCCGATCCACTCTGGTGGTGTCAGCAATTCCCAATCAGTGAACGTCAGGTACCCCGAGTAGATCATCGGCCCGGCTGTGAAAATGAGGAATCCCAGAAACCACGGAAGAATCGCGATGTACCCATACATGGCATTCCGCCGTTGAAGGGGTGACATATGCCTGCGCTGACCGATGCTCAATGCTGCCATCAGGAACCTCGCGAATCGATGGTCATGGACCAAAACTGGTCTGTCCAAGTGTTTTTTAAGTTGTGAAATCGATTTCAAGGTATCAATCGCCAAACAGCCTGTCAAGGACTTAAAGTCACAGTCGTCCACCAATCCACCGCAGAGTGGACGCCAACGGGTTGAGCACTCCCGATCGGAGTGCCACAGACCCGAACAACCGCCAGAGTTGCGGCTAAACCATGTTTGTGTAACTTATCACGAGGCAAAGTCAGTACTTGCGTGTGGTTAGTACCGTACCTGAGTTCACGTTTAACCCGGTAGAGTGGTTGCATCAGGGATCAAGAACGTCGTTGGTTCAACAAAACGGGAGAGACGAGTGCTTGCGGTGGCACATGTGCCATGCCATCATGAAATCGATTGCAGGAGAATATGGCTATGGTGACAATCAAGGACGTGGCGTTACTGGCCGGCGTCTCGGCGTCAACTGTGTCCAGGGCCATTACTGGCGACGTGCAGGTGAACGAACCAACCAGGCTCCGTGTCCAGGAGGCAATCAGCGCCCTCGGGTATCGTCCCAACCGCATCGCCCGCAATCTGCGCCGACAACGCAGCGAGACGATTGGCGTGGTTGTCTCCGATATCGAGAATCCGCATTTCACCCGCGCCGTGCGTGCGATCGAGGATGCGGCGTATCGTCAGGGCTACCGGGTCATCCTCTGCAATACCGACGAAACGCTCGAAAAGCAACAGGCCTATCTCGAAGTTCTGGCAGCTGAGCAGGTTGTGGGAGTGATTCTGGTACCCGCCGATGCGGCTGATCCTACTGTCAGCGAACTCCTCGACATGAAGATCCCGGTCGTCGCATTCGACCGACGGGTAGACGACGATCGTGCCGATGCCGTGTTCGCCGACAATCGCGACGCGGCCAAGGTGGCCACGACCCATCTAATCGCTTCAGGGCGCAGACATGTTGCCTTCATTTCTGGTCGGGCAAACATTCAGACCGGCGCTGAACGACTTCACGGGTACGAGGAGGTGATGAGCCTTCACGGAATGGATGCAATCGTTGGTGTCGGCGATTTCCGTCAGGATACAGCTCGTCTTGCAATGCTCAGGTTGCTCGATCAGCATCCCGATATCGGCGGAGTGGTTGTCGCCAACAACCTGATGGTCATCGGGGTTCTCGAAGCACTACGGTTTCGCGACGTTACCGTACCCGGCGACATCGCGCTGGTCGGGATCGACGAACCGGCGTGGGCCAGCCTCGTTCAGCCAGCCCTGACAACACTGGGCCAGCCAACCCAGCAGATGGCGAATCGTGCGTTCGAATTGCTGATCGAACGGATTTCAGGAAAACGCGAAGCGACGCGATTTGAGGTCTTTCATTTCCAGTTGCACGTTCGCGACTCGTGCGGACGCAGGCAATTCGACCTTTCACATTAATTCAGGGGGAGAACATGGCATTCGACGGACTCGGTGTTCATCTCGGAAACGTCAGTCGCGTCTCCAGGGCAAGGACACGATCGATCAGCGCCGAGAACTTCACAGGAGCAAAAGGTGAAGGGGGCAAAGCAACCCAGGGCGTCGGCAAAACTGCAGCCCGCGAGCTCGGTCAGGGCTGGAAAGTCTCACCGTGCGTAACGCTGGAAGGGAACAGCACCTTTACTCTGGCGGAGATCGAGGGGCCGGGCGCAATCCAGCATATCTGGATCACCGTCCATCCGAAGTTCTGGCGTCGCCTCGTGCTGCGGATGTACTGGGATGACGAGGACACGCCGTCTGTGGAAACACCGCTGGGCGATTTCTTCGCGAACGGCTGGTGCGAGCGTTGCAATGTGTCGTCGATCCCGATTGCGGTCAATCCCGCCGGCGGTTTTAACAGCTACTGGGAAATGCCATTCCGTGCGAATGCCCGGATCATCATCGAGAACCTGACTCCCGGTCCTTGCGAAGGGTTCTTCTACCAGATCACGTACGCGCTCACCGAAGCCCCCGAGGATTGCGCCAGTTTCCACGCCCAGTGGCGACGCTCCAACCCGCTGCCACCGGAAGAAGTCCACACGCTGCTGGACGGCGTCAGGGGCCACGGCCAGTACGTCGGAACCTATATCGCCTGGGGTGCGAATAACAATGGCTGGTGGGGAGAAGGCGAAATCAAGTTCTTCATGGATGGCGACGATGCGTTTCCAACGATTGCCGGAACAGGGACAGAGGACTGCTTTGGTGGAGCGTGGTGTTTCGAAATGCCCAAAGGCGAATACGGTATCTACTCCACACCGTATCTTGGTATGCCCCAGGTGCTAAAGCCAGACGGTCTCTACCGATCGCAGCAACGATTCGGGCTGTTCCGCTGGCATATTCCAGATCCGATTCGCTTCGAGGAGGATCTGAAGGTCACGATCCAGGCACTCGGCTGGAGAGCTTCGCTCGACGGACACGCGCGGTACCTGCCGCTGCAGGACGACATCGCATCGACGGCGTTCTGGTACCAGCTCGAACCCCACGCCCCGTTCCCACCCCTCGGCGACGCCAACCACCTCGAAGTCATCTGACATCCACGCCGAACATCACAACGGCCGGGGCGTTATCCGCTCCGACCGTATCAACGGTAGTGCAACCCTCGTGGTTGCTCCGGTTCATCGCACTCGAGCGCACGCGGCCTGCGGTATAGCAACCCTCGTGGTTGCTCAGACTCGCGCCCTCGATCTCACGCCTCCAACGGTATTGCAACCCTCGTGGTTGCTTACGTCTGACGTTTTGCCAAATATCTGTATGGATTATCTGCCAGATAGTTTCGGATCGGTTCCAATTCGTTTGCCCGCACGATTCGTTCAAAATAGTTCTCCCTCCAGAGTTTGCCATTCTATTTTGACCAACCACAATTGCGCACACCTACACCACATTTCAGCGTTGTGATCGACGTGAATGCACCACTAACCTGGCCCAAACCGATCCGGTCCGAGACCTCCGGATCGGAACCCATCACCAACAGTCCGTACAGATGGTCTGGCATTACGATCTAACAATCCAGACAGACCCAAGGGAACCGATTCGGAAGTGCTTGCCATTCCTGTTCGATCATTGTCCCGATGCTTGAAAGTTGAACTCCACCGGCAGACACAGTACCGAAGATGGGAAGTCGGTCTTTGAGCGTGACTTGGACATGGTAAGTTCCGGGATCCGGGTAGTCGTGTGCAGGCAGGCGTATATCGTGTCGGCGGACAGTGGTCATGGTGATGTGGAATTCACCATTGAGCATGTATTGATCGTTGAAACATGAGAGGGCAACCACGAGGGATGCACTACCAAACGTTCGAAAAGTGAGCCGAACATCACAACGGCCGGGGCGTTATCCGCTCCGGCCGTTGTGATCCATCCGTTTTGACCCCTGATCGCAGAGCGTTGATCCCGCAACGCCATTGGTGTCCGAGGTGGTACTGGGTGCGTTGAACCGTGTGCAGCTAGGCTTCGGCGCCGAAATGAGAACCGACATCCTTGCGAGTTTCGATGTCCCGGCGAACGATGAACGTCCGACCGCTCATATCGTCGCGCACATAATTGAGACTTCTATCGTCCATCCAACGATAAATGGTTGGGCGCGTAACACCCAGTTGCTGCGCCGCCGTGCCAATACTGACCAGCTCGGCTGGTTCGTACGACCGGTACTTGGCGAGAGCGAGCATGCGTCCCAGATCAGAATCCCAGAACGATCTCGCAACAGAATAATCGTCTGCCGCAGCCGGCCAAAAAAGCAGCTGCAAAACAGAATCGATCGCCTGCAAAACGAGTTCCTTGGGTTCCCTGGTCTGGTTATCAGCCAAACGCGCTAACCTGAGTAGATCCTGGCCAAACGGTCCACTGCGAAGCTGATCCAGCGACAATTCTCGGAAAGCATCAGGACAAAGCTGACTGACCAACCGATGATGATGGCTGTAGACAAGCTGCAGTGCGTTGTCCATGACCTCTCGGTAGTCTCGGGGCTCGGACTCCACGACGACTCCTTTCAGTCCGAAAGAGCTCGGTACTTACCGAGCCCGAAACGCCAACGTGCCAACGTATGTTCGGGAGCGACACCAGTGTACGCACCAGACTGTACGGTCGGATTGTACGCGCAGTCTGGCCACAGTGTCAATCACGTCCGTACAGGGAACTCGCTGTTGACGCTACGGAATACGATAGCAGCGTATTTAACAAGGGTCACGTCGCGGTCGCCATGCCTCGAATCGCCAGTCCGAAGATGAACAGACTGATCAGGCTGTAGATCAACAAGGCGTGGCGCGGTGCCCGTTCCTTCATGTACGACCAGGCAAACGGCAGCGTGATACACGCCATCACGCCATACAGCACGTGAATGAATCCGGGACGATCTTCAGTGAACAGATACAACACAGTGCCGAGTAACGACTGGGCGATGGCCAGCACCTGACCGATGATGAATGCACCGGAGATATTGCCACTCAACTGTCCGCCGCGAGCGAATTCGACCACGCCCCACACGCCAACAGCAAGGAAGAAGAGCATGACAGTCGTCGCGAGATTGTCATGCAGCAAGTGGATGAGATTCATGATCGAGCGCTCTCCGCAGTTCGTGGTGGTGAACGAGCAGCGACGCGCCCGTCTTTCAACTGGAGTATACGTCTCGTGGATTCAGCGAATCGGGCAGTATTGCCGCAGCATTCCGGCTACAGCTCCTCGAAATCGAACCCCAGCTGCGCGTTCGAAACCGGGGGCCGAAGCGGTGGATGCCGATGCCACGGAGTGAACCCTTCGCTGGATGTGGTCGACCACAATGGGCCGATCGACTGCCGAGGCAGGGCCAGTACCTCCAGCTCCCGATCAGCGCGATGTAACGCATCGATCACGGTGTATTCCGCA
>JBBJOX010000115.1:0-8486 GCA_037724245.1 Thermomicrobiales bacterium
TGCTCCACCGCGCACTGCCGCCGCCTTCATCGGTTCGAGATGAGGGAAGAGGCGCTCGCGATAAGGCTCGTGCATCAGATCGTTCATGCCGATACCGATCAGGCGGTGTTCCCCGGTCTTCAGGCCCACAACCAGGCCCGCAGCGTGCGCGACATTGGCAACGGCATCGGCAAATGGCAACGTATTGGGCAGGGCTGCCCGCGCCGCCCAGGTGGCACCGGTGATCTCTGGAATGAACACGGCCGCCGTCAACCCGTTGTCCGATCCATCCCAGAGGCGGATCGCTTCGTGGATGCCCGGAACAGCCAGGATCGCCCCACCGTAGAGTGCCGCTCCGACGTTGTCGCCGTGACCTTCCATCGTCCACGCGAACGCAAAGAGTTCATCCACCGACTTCCCCAGATCGAGAAGATGGTTGGCCGCGATCAAACCGGAAACCAGGGCGGCGGCGCTGGAACCGAGTCCGCGTGCAACCGGAATGTTCGTTTCTGCGTCGATCGAGAACTGGGGCAGTGTCCTGTGGTGATGCTTCGCCAGCATCCGCATCGCGGTGACAGTCAGGTTTTCCCGGCCTTCGAGCAATGTTGCTTCACTACCGGTGTTGACGACGGAGTCTGCTTCGCCATCGGTATCGATGGTGACGATGTTCCAGAGATCGAGGGCGAGCCCAACAGCATCGAAGCCAGGCCCCAGATTGGCGGACGAGGCCGGAGCCCTAACCGAGAACCGCATCGTCCAGAACTTTCTTCAGTGCATCGACCGTGGCCGGAACCCGTTGCGGGCGGTTCGCAAACTGCCGCGGTGCATCGTGGTGGTTTGCGAGATGATAGAGCGAAATCGCATCGGTGTCCTTGAGGACGTGGCCAGTGACCACACCGACAACACGAGCATCGGACGCAACCTTGCCGGACGCCACCAGCTTGCGAATTCCGGCCAGCGAAGCAGCGGACGCCGGTTCGCAGCCGATGCCGACCCGATCGATCATCGCCTTGGCATCCAGAATCTCGTCGTCGCTGACAGCCAGCACGATGCCACCGGTTTGCTCGATCGTGCGACGACCACGTTCGATACTGGCCGGGTCACCGATCTTGATCGCAGAGGCAATGGTTTCGGCCTGAACCGGC
This sequence comes from Thermomicrobiales bacterium, assembly GCA_037724245.1. GTDB lineage: Bacteria > Chloroflexota > Chloroflexia > Thermomicrobiales > UBA6265 > JBBJOX01. The sequence goes on from JBBJOX010000115.1 coordinate 1,125, forward strand.
TGGTAGCTGTCGAATCCGGATTCATAGTAGGCAGCAAAGGGTGCGGCACCGGCAGCCTGAACCGTGACGATCTGCGGCACCTTGCTGATCAGGCCCACGGAATATACCTCGTGGAGTGCCTTGCCGAAGGCGGCCGTGTTGCCGAGGTTGCCGCCAGGGAGGGCAATGATGTCTGGTGGATTCCAGCCAAAGTTCTCGAGAATCTCGAAGACGATCGTTTTCTGTCCCTCCGGTCGGAAGGGATTAACCGAATTGGCGAGATAGACATCGTAGACCTCGGCGAGATCCCGGAGCAGTCGCAACGCGATATCGAAGTCGCCTTCGATCTGCACTACGGTGCTGCCATAGGCGATCGTTTGTCCGAGCTTGCTCGTGCTGATCTTGCCTTCCGGAATCAGGACGATCGAAGGGATACCGGCGGCAGCGGCGTAGGACGCCAGCGATGCCGAAGTGTTGCCAGTCGAGGCGCAGGCGATCACGCGGGCGCCGATGTGTTTGGCGTGGCTGACACCAACCGTCATCCCGCGATCCTTGAACGATCCGGTCGGGTTGTGGCCCTCGTGCTTGATACTGAACTGACCCGATGCCAGACCTGCGTAGTCACTCAGTCGCTGATCGTGATAGAGCGGATTGTGACCTTCCTGACGAGAGACGATGCTGTCCGTCGGAATTGGCGGGAGCAACTGGCGATAGCGCCAGACCCCGGAGGTTGCTTCGATCGAGCCGCGCTCAGCGTCGAAATCCGATGGCGAGAGTCGCTGCGTCAGATCGATATCGGCGTCGAGCAAACCGCCGCAATCGGGGCATTGCAGAATCGCTCGCTGCGCGTGGTGTTGATGGCCGCAGTCCATGCAGGTCACGGTCAGGGTCGATCCTCCGCTGGTGGCGGTGGAGGAACCGGCAACATGATCGTGAGCACTCACAGGTGACCTCGGCCTTCGTAACTGACATGAAAAACAGGCATCATCTTGAGCGGATGCCCAGTATCGACACGTCAGTATACCGCCGGCGGCGCGAGATCAGGCGCGGATGCTGTCATTGTCGGGGAGCAGGAATCCGAGCGCGATGTAGGCAATCAGCACGGCGATGAAACTGACGCCAGGAACGATGATCGCGAGCACCAGCGTGGCCACACGAATGAGTTTGGAACTGACGCCCAGATGTGCGGCGATACCACCGCAGACACCGAGGAGCATTTTGTTGGAGCGCGAACGGGTAATGCCAATGTCGATCATGGAGTGTCCTTTCGATCCGTTCGGGAACGACGATTCCGGACTTCGGCGTCGGCACAAACCGTCGTTGGTTCATGTCGGAATCGTCGTGTCGCGGGTGCGACTGGTCAACGCAACGAGGCGTTCCAGGACTGAACGGGGTCCCGGATGATCTGCTGACCATGGATACAGCGTAGGACAAAGACAACTGGCGGACATTCCGGTTAGCCACCAGTTTTGCTATCATGCCCGCCACCATCCGAGGAATCTGGAGAATGGATCATGAGTCGCCCCACCACCGAGTCAACGATGCGTATCAACGATGCCGACCTGCTTGTCCGCGATTCCGGGGAGGGAGTTCCGGTGGTTCTCGTGCAACCAGGGCTTGTCTCGGGAGCAGTCTATGAAGGGATTGCGCGTGCACTCTCCGAAAAATTTCGGATCGTGACGTTCGACACCCGGGGTCACGGCGGGTCCACGAATCCGTCACAGATTCTCACGTTCGAGCAATTGGCCGACGACACAGCCGCCCTGATCCGGGAACTCAACCTCGATCGACCCGTGGTTGGTGGCTGGAGCGACGGTGGGGAAGTCGCGATCCAGCTGGGATTGCGCCATCCGGACCTCGCTCGTGCACTCATCGCGGCTGGAACGAGTTTGCAGATGGGCGGACACGAACCATCGCGGGACAAGAATCGCGCGTTCTTTCACACCGACGAGCACAATCAGCCGGATCTGGAAGCATTCGCAGCGGAACAGGAGAACGGTCTTTTGCCGTTTCTCTCGTCACTGCACACCAGAAGCGATACGCAATGGCAGGATGTCGTGCGCTGGTCGGCCGATATGTGGATCAGCTACGAAGGATTGACCGTCAGTGATATGGCACGGATTCGGGTCCCGACCATGGTTCTGGTGGGTGATCGTGAGGAATTCATTCCGGTTGAGGAAGCAGTGCGCTTCTACCAGGCATTACCACAGGCAGAACTCGCGATCCTCCCGGGAAGCGATCACATGCGGGCGGTCTTCGAGCCGGACTGCGTGATACCCATCCTCATCGATTTCATCGAACGGCACTGTTGAAAAAATTAGCCCTCGGGGGTCGAGGCATCGTCCACGGAGACCGGAACCAGCGCTGCACGGACAACGGTTCGCGACAGGTATTCGCCATTCTCGTAATCGAATTCTCCGCCGCAGGTGATCAGGGTCAGCATCTGCGATTCGGTTGGCGCCACGAGTTCCGAGATCAGTCCGTTGGTCAGGTCTTCGAGCCCGTACGTGTCGTTGGTTTCGACCGCGTAGGTGAACGTGCTCTGATTGGCACCAGTCACGACAATTTCGTCCCCGGCCACCAGATCACGCACGTAGTAGAAAACAGCTGGACCGACGTTCCAGTAGTCGACATGGCCTGCCATCACCACATTGCCAACTTCACCAAGCTCGGCTGTTTCCTGGTACCAGGAAACGATCCAGGGGCCGGTCGGATTCTCCATCGTTCCATTGACGATCTGGAGGGGCTCGATTTCCGCCTGAATCTGGGCATTGGCAACCGAAATGCTGACCGGCATGGTGCGGCTGGCCGACGATGTTTGCGCTGGTTGCGAACCAACCGGGCCGGATCGGGAACCGCCATAGGTTGGCATTTCCCCGGTTGAGCTCGATTGGATCGCGGGAGGTGTCGCATCGGCCGTTCCATCCTGGGCGAGGGCAGATCGCAAACCGATCACCGAACTGGCAAGGCCAGCACCGGCGATCGTGATCAGGCGACGCCGATCGATTTGTGAACGAAGTGGAAGGAAAGGCGTCGATCTGGAATGTTCAGGCCGGGATGTCATCGGGTCGATCTCCTGGGCGCGTTGTGCTTGCGTGGGTGACGTGGTGCACGCCTCACTATAAAGTACGCACGAGACCTGTAATCGGTGTCGGGTTGCACAAAAGTGGGACGATGTGCGTGAACAAAGAGTTGCATCTTTCGATCGAAGAGACTTTCGGACAGCGCCTGATCAGCCAGCGAAGGATGTCCGGCGGGTCGGTCAATCAGGTCTACGGCATCACGCTCGAACGTTCCGGTGAGTGTGTCCTCCGGCAAGCTCCTTCGTCCTCGACTATCGGCGCATTTCCATCATGGCTAACACCGTGGGGATTGCGCCGCGAGCAGTCGGCGATCGCGTTACTCGATGGATTCAGGCACCTGCTGCCGCAGACCCTGGCGTTCCATGAGTCGGACGATCCAGAGTCCGGCGACTGGGTGGTCCAGACGCTCGTGTCCGGGCAGTCGGCGGCCTCGGCAATGCCTGCCATGGGTTTGGACGAATCAAGCCACTTTATGACCCAGCTTGGCGAGATGACGCGGAAACTGCATGGCATAAAGAGAGCGTCCTTTGGTGTCCCGTCTCACGGACCCAGTTTCAGCTCCTGGAGTGAGCTGGTGGCGCACGATTGTTCCGGCTTCCTGAGCGACACGCGCCATGCCTCGATCCCTGCAAAGGACGTCACATCCCTGATCGAACTCGTGGAGCGACATCGCGATGAACTCGATGCCGTGGAACCGGTGCTGATCCACAGCGATCTCAGCCTGGAACACGTGTTTGTATCGCGTGAGCGTGACGGCTACCTCATTTCCGGACTGATCGATCTCGAGTTTGCCCGGTTTGCCGATCCGCTCTCCGACGGTCTGCTCCACGACACGCTGGCATCCCCGAACGCACCATATGCCTCAGCATTTCTCAAAGGATACGGCGACATCGAAACATCCGGGGTCCGTATGGAAATAGCCAGATGCCTCGCCAGATTCTGGGATGTAACGGATCAGGCACGGCTCAGGATTTCTGTAATGGATGTTCCTGAATCAGACCCTGTGTAACGCAGATTACGGTTTGGGACGACCGTGGCTTGTCGCTTGCGTAGTCCGGATATGCACCACGCTTTCGGCGTGGGCGATCGGCAAGGGTCGATCTTTCTGATAACAGGTTCGTTGCGTTGTGTGTTCAACAGAAGTCGGTACACGTTACGGAACCAGAGGTTTAGCATCACCATGTCTTCACCGTCAAATCGCTTGAACATTTCCGATGCATTCACGTCAAACCGTCGCGCAATCCTTGCAACCGGAGCCGGACTCGGACTTGCTGGTGCACTTGGATCGAACGTACTGGCTCAGGATGCTACTCCCGGCGCGTCGCCGGAAGCTGGTGGTGTCGCCGTCGATCCGCAAATGCAGGAAGTGCTCGATGCACTGGCATCGTTCCAGGCTCCTCCGATTGAGGACGTCACACCAGACATTGCCCGGAACCTTCCTTCGGTCGCCAATGCCGTAGCCCAGATCGTTGCCGAAAAGGGACTTCCGTCGCAGGAAGCCGTCGGTTCGATTGAGCACGTCCTGATCCCGGCACCAGAAGGTCATGAGATCGTTGCCCGTGTTTACACGCCAGCAACTGCATCGACCGAACCAATGCCAGTGCTCGTTTACTTCCATGGTGGCGGGTTCGTTATCGCCAATCTGGATACATACGATTCATCATGCCGTGCGCTGAGCAACGCGGCAGGCGCGATTGTTGCGTCCATCGCCTATCGTCAGGCACCGGAATTCCCATTCCCGGCAGCAGTTGACGATGCCTACACCGCGACACAGTTCTTCATCTCTGGTGCCGGCGGATTCGGCGGCGACCCGGAGAAGGTGGTCGTTGTCGGTGAAAGTGCCGGTGGAAACCTGGCAACGGTGGTCTCATTGCGAGCCCGCGATGCTGGCGCTACGATGCCGGCCCATCAGGTCCTCATCTATCCGCTGGTGACCTTTGCCCCAGCCGGAGAAGCTGCAGCATCGGTCGAGCAGTTTGCCGATGCCAAGCCATTGAACGCACCAATGCTCGAATGGTTCGGGAGCTACTACAGCCCGGACATGGCTGCAGTCGATTCACCGGATGGTTCGCCACTCGATGTTGCCGATCTGGCTGGATTGCCACCCGCAACCGTGATCCTCGCCGAGATCGATCCGCTGCTCAGTCAGGGTCAGTTGTATGCGGATGCCCTTGAGGCAGCCGGAGTCACTGTTACCTCGTCGGTGTACACAGGTGTGACCCACGAGTTCTTCGGCACCGGAGCCGTTGTCGATAAAGCCGTCGAAGCCGTCACCGAAGTTGCTGACGCGATCACGGCAGCCTTCGCCTAATCCGTACCTAATGAATCGAACAGCCGGGAAGCATTGCTTCCCGGCTGTTTTCGTTTCGGTACAACTGTTGACGTAGTGCCGATACCTGGCGGTAGGATAAAGCGATACAGCGGTAATTTCTTCCCATGCGTTGAGGAAAACCTCATCCTCGAAGTGTGCAGGTTCCTGATCAGGGAGTACGGCAATGGCTGAATCGATTCGCGTACAGATGGAAGTCGGGCCGAAGGGTAAGCGGTTCGCGGCGGTTGCACCGGACTGGCCCGGGCTCTCACGCGGTGCCAAAAGCGAGGGGGCCGCAATCGAGATGATACGCACGTACCTTCCGCGGTACGCAACAGTCGCCAAACTGGCGGGTATGGACGCTGAGTTTGGTGCCGACTCATCCGTCGAGGTCGCCGATCGTTATCCGGGCACCGGATCGACCGACTTTTGGGGAATCTCGTTCGCGTTTTCGGACCACGATCGTCGGACCATGAGCGGTTCCGAGTTGGAGCGCGAACTGACCCTGATGCAAGGTTGCTGGACATTCTTCGATGACGTTCGCGCCAGAGTCTCGGAAACGCTGCAGAAGGGTCCGCGCGGTGGCGGAAAGGATCGCGATCAGATCGTCATGCACACGTTTGCCAACGAGCTGCAATGGAAACCGAGGGTTGGCCCTGGCTCGCCGTTGAGTGAGCTGCTGACAGACGATGGGCTACGAACACATCGCGAGACATACATCGCGGCGATTCGGGATTTGCACTCGCGAGGGGAAATGGCCGGAAAGTGGCCGCTGCGCTATCTGATTCGGCACACCGCTTATCACACGCTCGATCATGCCTGGGAGATGGAAGACAAGGATCTCACCCACAAGGCTTCTTAGTTCGCACTCAGAATAGACACGCAGGATAAAGGCAGTTCAATTGCTTTCCGCCAATCGACGCCGATTGGCGCAACGAGGGTATCTGCCATGTCGTTCACCCGAAAGAAAGTCACGCGTCGCGTCGTGATCGGTTCCGGAATCGTTTTGGGGACCTGCGGCGCTGGCATTGGCAGTGCCGCATTCTTCGCCCTCCGAGGTCCGAATAAACAATCGAACGTTGGCGTACTGGAGTTTCAGCATCCGCTGGCGATTCCGCCAGTGCTCGAACCGACGATCGATGCCGATGGAACACGTCGATTCGATTTGACGTTGCAAACGGGTTCGGCCAGCCTCTTCCCGCAAGGCGATTCAGAAACGTGGGGAGTCAACGGGCCGTTCCTCGCACCGACGCTTCGTGCCCGCCGAGGCGATTCCGTCGCGATCGATCTTCACAATGAATTGCCGGAAGCGTCGACCATCCACTGGCACGGCATGCACCTGCCGGCAATGATGGATGGCGGGCCGCACCAGATGATCGATGTCGGCACGATCTGGAGTCCATCCTGGGAGATCGAGCAACCGGCGGCTACGCTCTGGTATCACCCGCATCCGCATGGCGATACGGCGGAGCACGTCTATCGGGGGATCACCGGTCTCTTTTTGATCTACGATGACGAGGAATCGTCACTCGATTTACCGCGAACCTATGGCGTGGACGATGTGCCATTGATCCTGCAGGACAAGCGCGTCACAGAAGACGGGCAGTTCGATCTCAATGCCGGATCGTTTCTGGATAACTTCACGGGCAGCCTCTCGTTTGGCATCCGCGGGGAGCACATTCTCGTCAACGGAACGTTCGATCCGTTTTTCACGGTCACGACATCGGTGGTGCGCTTCCGTGTGCTGAATGGTTCGAATACGCGGTTTTACAATCTCGGCTTCACCGACGATCGATCCTTCAGTTTGCTGGCCAGCGACGCTGGAATACTGCGAGGGCCATTGCCAAAGCTCGATCGTTTGCTGGTCGGCCCCGGTGAGCGCGTCGAGATTCTGGTTTGTTTCGAAGCCGGTGAGACAGTGATACTGCGCAGCTTCGAGCAGGATTTGGCAGTCGAGGGTGTCGTGGAACGTCAGATCGGTGGCGAGGA
>JBBJOX010000116.1:0-8469 GCA_037724245.1 Thermomicrobiales bacterium
TCGGAATCCTTGGCATGGCGACGCTGCTGGTGCTTGCCCGGATTGCAATGATTCGGGGCAGCCGTTCGAAACCATCGATTCGCCGCCAGGTTCGCACGTAGTTCCATGACGCACAGGAATACCGGAGGACACTCCAATGTCCTCCGGTATTCCTGTAGCACATCTGAAAACCGGTCGCATCCTCAGCTTCCCCGAAGAACCATGGTTTTCCGGGTCGATTTGGGTAACCATCATTCCGCCGCTATCCCGGTGTGCTTCACCGACACATCGATACAGCGGTGACGGCAAATTCTCCTTGTGAACCTGAACGACGTGGAATGTCTCGCATCGTCACAATGTTCTACGAACTTCGGAACAGCGAGTATCGAAGTTTGGCGTAGGAGTCAGTGAATCCGGCGCGTGAGTAGAGTCGTTCCGCGGCGAGGTTCGTTCGATCCCGGGAGACCTTGATCACGTCGGCACCGTGATGCCTCAGCCTGCCAATTCCTTCGATCATCAGGGAGTGTCCGAGTCCCATTCGCTGAAACGCATCTTCGGTGCGGACTGGTTCGAACAGCCCAACACCATTGTCCACATCGAGCCAGCAAAGACAGTAGGCAGCGACGTCACCATTGTCCGTGCGGATCGAGAGATCCAGATCCCGCCGATACAGGCTTTGCTCGTGCAGTTTGTCGACGATTCCGGACCCGTTTCGCTTCGCGAGATGATGTGGTGAGCCTGCATTACGAGATCGATCATCGGTAAAGATCATTCTCTCGGGGAGTGCCACTGCTTCAGGAACAGATGCTGGCCGGAAGAGCATCTGCACCATGTCGTCGTTCGGGTTGAAGCCAAAACCGGCTGAATCGAAACGTTCCCGAAGAAGGAAGTCCCGCTCATCGACCGTGATCCAGACCCGTTTACCGGCAAACCTTCGATCAGCCACCAACCGTTCGACAACGAGATCGATCAGCTGATCGCGCGTTGCAACGTCGATCGATGGTCTTGAGAGAAACTCGGTATAGACGTCGGATTCTGCTAACCAGCTCGTAAAAGCCGCGATCGGTCGATGTTCCGCATCGAACCAGAACGCATCGCGCCGGGAGCCGCTGCCCTCGTCGAGGGCAGCCCACCATTGCAGGTCACCTGCCTCCCAGAGTCCTGCCATCGGATCGTCGGCCCGTGCGAGGAGAAGGAGCTCGGTCACAGTTTTCCTGAAGGCGTCGCCGTCGAGAATCTTTTCCGTCTGTAGTACATCAAACATCGAGTTCGATCCTTGCCTTGAGAGCGTTCTGCGAAAGCCAGATCCTGCCCGGATGACGGATGGTCGATTTTTGGTTGACCCAGTAGGCTGGATGGAGCGAAATGGTCTGTTCTCAATCAGGGAGTCCCGATGTCCGATTTCAACACACAGATTATAGAAGAGTTTCGGTCGAACGACGGCAAGGTCGGTGGGATGTTTGAGCACGCAACACTGCTGCTCCTGCGTCACACTGGTCGAAAATCTGGCAAGCCATTCGTTGCTCCACTTGTCTATTTTGCCGATGGTGAGCGACTCGTGATCGTAGCCTCGAAGGGCGGCGCACCGGAAAATCCGGAGTGGTACAACAACCTGATGACGAGTAAGGAAACCTCGATCGAAATCGGCACCGAAACAAAGACGGTTCGAGCCATCGAATTGACTGGCGACGAGCGAGATACGATGTGGGCATTGATCGTCAGCAAATCCCCTGGCTTCGGTGAATATCAGCAGAATACAAAACGTCTGATTCCGCTCATTGGTCTGCACCCCGTTTCCTGATCCAGGATTTCGAGCCGACTCTCACAGGAACGCGCCACTGCCTGATCGGGCAGTGGCGCGTTAACCGTTTTCCTTCTAATCGATCGTCCGCCAATACATCTCTGTCGCCATCGTCTACAATCGCGTCCGGAAACGATGCATGTTCGTCAAGGAAATACCTGATGTCTCTACCGGTCCACGATTCGCTTCGCGCCGATGCCATTGAATACCTGCAGCAGCTCCTGCGACTGGATACGACGAGCCCGCCGGGCAACGAGATTCTGGCTACCGATTACATTCGCGGCGTGCTCGATGCCGAAGGGATCGAATCAACCGTTTTGGAATCGGCTCCGGGACGAGCGAATCTGGTTGCGCGACTGTCCGCGGCGAATCCGACTGGCAAACCGGTGTTGCTGATGGGGCATACCGATGTTGTTGGCGTGGAACCCGGGAAATGGAAACGCGGACCATTCAGCGGCGATCTGGTCGATGGCGAACTCTGGGGTCGAGGCGCCCTGGATATGAAGTGTCAGGTCGCGGCCGGGTTGGCGGCATTCGTCGCCATCAAGCGATCTGGTGTGCAATTGAATCGCGACCTGATTTACTACGCGATTGCCGATGAGGAAGCGGGCGGCACATATGGTGCCGACTGGATGTGGAAGAATCATCGCGATCTGGTCGATGCCGAGTTCGCGATCAACGAGGGTGGCGGGAATCCTATCGAAGCCGGTGGTGCCCTCTTCTTCGCCTGTCAGGCTGGAGAAAAAGGATCCTGCCGGTTGCGGATGGTTGCCCGTGGGACACCGGGGCACGGATCTGTACCACTCGACGACACGGCGATGCGCCACCTCGGCGAAGCGCTGGTAAAGCTGCACGCCTGGAAGCCACCGACCGTCATCACGGCACCGGTGCGATCGATGCTGACCACGCTCGCGGAAGCGTTGGGTGGCGAGACAGCCGACCTCGTCAGTGCGATTCTGGCGGAAGAATCACCAGACTGGAGTTTGTTCACGAACCTGCCATTGCCACCAGCGGAACTTGAATCCCTCTACGCGACCACGCGGAACACGGCAGTTCCGACGATGATCCATGGTGGTGTCCGGATCAACGTGATTCCCGCCGAGGTCGTTGTCGATATCGACGGCCGGACGTTGCCGCACCAGGATCCGGAAGCCTTCCGCTCCGCCGTCCAGGCAGCGGTTGGCGATGGCGTGGAGATCGAACTCGTATCGCCGGCAGTCGGAATCGAATCGGATCCGGACTCGCCGTTCTTCGATGCGATTGCGGCCACGATTTACGATATGCAGCCGGGATCGCGCCTCCTTCCGTACATGCTCTCCGGTGGCACGGATGCCGGGTTGCTGCCGGGCGTCAAGGTCTACGGATTCTTCCCCTTCCCACCGTCGGAGCGAATCGAGGGGTACAATGGGTTGGTCCACGGGCACAACGAACGAATCCACGTCGACGACCTGGCCTACGCCACGCAATTCATCCACGATCTGGTCATTCGCTTCGCCGGTACCGAAGCCTGACCGGGGTCAACGGTTCAGATTCGGTCGTCGTGACTGAACACATGTCCCCTCGGTCATCCTGAGGCACGAAGGATCAGTCACGGGCCGTTGACTGCTCGCTATCCGAGGTTCTGGGCGGGCCACTTATTCTTCGCAGGCTCAGGATGACGAGGGTGGTTGTCCTGTAGATGCCGCCCAGTGTGTCGACAACGCTGTTCCTGAACCCTCTGCCTCTCAGAACAGGAAATCGGGGGTCGCGCGATGAGGTGGGATCGGCTATGATCGCGCCGTTCAAACTTCGCGATCTGTATCAAGGGCAATGTCTGTGGCGCCACTCAAGGTCGGTCTCGTTGGAACCGGCACGATCAGCGGCATCTATCTCAGGAATGCGACACAACGGTTTGCCGGGTTCGACATCGTCGCCGTCGCCGATCTGGTTCGTGAACGAGCCCAGGCCCAGGCGGAAGCGTTCGGGATTCCCGGCGTGATGACGGTCGATGAGCTGATTGCCGATCCCGGGATCGACGTGGTGCTGAATCTGACGATTCCGGCGGCACATTACGATGTAGGCCGACGGGCGATTCTGGCGGGAAAATCGGTGTATTCCGAGAAACCACTGGCAATCGATCCGGCGCAGGGTCAGGAACTGGTCGATCTGGCGGCGACGCATGGAATCGCGATCGGCAGCGCTCCGGATACCTTCCTCGGTGCCGGACTTCAGACGTGTCGCCGCCTGATCGATGAGGGCGCGATCGGTCAGCCGGTCGGCGCGGGTATCTGCTTTGCTTCGCATGGCAACGAGCACTGGCATCCCAATCCGGCATTCTCGTACGAACATGGGGGCGGCCCGGTATTCAATCTCGGACCCTACTACCTGACGGCGATTGTCGCGCTGCTCGGTCCGATTCGGCGAATTACGGGACTTTCCAGCATTTCATTTCCAACCAGGACGATCAGCAGCCAGCCACTCGTCGGGCAGACGATAACGGTGACGACGCCGACGTTCGTCAATGCGGCCTTCGAATTTGCCTCCGGTCCGGTCGCGTCGTTCACGGCAACCTACGATGTCTGGAAATCGGAGCGTCCGAAAATCGAGATTTACGGTTCGGAGGGCACGCTGAGTGTCCCCGATCCGAATACCTTCAGCGGCCCGGTACGTCTGTATCGCCAATCGACGCAAGCCTGGGAGGAGGTTCCACTGGATGCCGGTTTCTCCGATAACGCCCGCGGAATCGGGTTGGCCGATCTGGCCGAGGCGCGAGCGCGGGGAACGTTGCACCGGGCCAATGGCGATCTGGCCAATCACGTGCTGGAGATCATGCAGGTGACCCAGGAAGCCGGAAATCTTGGGTCGATTCAGACGTTGAAAACCACGTGCGAACGACCGGCCCGATTCGAGCCGGAACGTATTCATTTGATTGGAGCATGACAATGGCAAAAACAGCATTGATTGTCTGGGGTGGCTGGAGCGGGCACGAACCGGAGCAGACGGCAACGATTGCGCACGATCTTCTGAAGGGTCATGGCTATCAGGTCGAGGTCGAAACCGATCAGGATGTTTGGCTCGATGCGGAACGACTGGCCGCGAGTGATCTGCTGATTCCGAATGTGTCTCATGGCGAGATCACGCGGGATCAGGAGCAAGGCTTGCTGACGGCGGTCAAATCGGGCAGTGGTCTGGGTGGTTGGCATGGCGGCATGGGCGATTCGTTCCGGGCCAGTACGGCCTATCAATACGCGGTCGGTGGGCAGTGGGTATCGCATCCGGGCAACATCATCGAGTACGAAGTGAACATTCTGGACAAGGATGATCCGATTACCAGCGGATTGAGCGATTTCCGGATGCGCTCGGAGCAGTACTACTTGCACGTCGACCCATCGAACGAGGTTCTGGCGACGACAACGTTCAGCGGGGAGCATGATCACTGGATTGTCGGCACCACGATGCCGGTGGTCTGGAAACGCCGCTTCGGCGAAGGCCGGGTTTTCTACAGTTCGCTCGGGCACGTAGCTTCGGATCTTGCCGTGCCGGAAGCGAAAACGATCCTCGAACGCGGATTACTCTGGGCCACGCGGTAGCGGAACTGCTGGTTTGCGTTCCGAACCCGGAAACGTGCGGTGTTCGAGTGCCTGCGTGCCAAGTGACTGGCACCGACTTCATGGGCTCCAAACCTTCCCGCGGATCGTCAGTCTGACGGAGGAAGAATCGCCCGGCGAAGCCGGTTCGCATCGCTTCAACCTGTGGTCGCATGCCTGTCCCACTGGTCGTCCATTGCTACGGTCTGTCGCCGTGTGACAACAGTGAGTGGTCAGGATACTTGAACGGTTTATGTCATCCCAAGCTTGTCGAGGGGTCACTTCACTTCACCACAATCTTGAGTGGCACATGGTTGCGATCCAGATACCTGTGCACTGTCTGTTCAGCGCCGCAGATGAAATCGATCCAGGGACCAGCTGGATTGAGCAAATGAAGACGTCGGATGCATATGCATCCGGCGCCTTCATTTGCGGCGAGGGCAAGGTCCTCGCTGGAGATAGTCTGCGGCAGGCTGAATGGACTCCCGCAGATGCTGGATGATGCTAACGATCGAGGCGTCTCGATCGGATGAGGCTGGTCGCCAGGCAGGTGGCGGCGAGTAACGTGACCAGGATCATGGTGACTGAACTGACGGTTTCGGACAGTAGGCTTCCAGTACCGGAGCCGGTGCTTGGCAGGGTGATGACGGCGCTTCCGTCACCTTCGCTTCCGCCGCTGGCGTTGCCGTCATCTTCACTGTCGTTGCCGCCACCGCCAGTGTTTCCACCACCGTCACCTGGAATTGGGACCGGTGGCTGGTTTGGCTGAGGCGCTGGCTCGTCCAGGGTATCGCAGGCGTCGCCACGTCCGTCGCCATCGCTGTCTGCCTGGCCCAAATTGGCGATTGTCGGACAGTTGTCGATGGTGTCGGCAATGCCATCACCATCGAAATCCGGGTCTGGCTCGACTGCGTCGCAGGCATCGTCCGCACGATCGCCGTCCGAATCTTCCTGACCAGGATTCGCAATCGTCGGACAGTTATCGAACTCGTCGACGACACCATCTTTGTCGGTATCGATCGGGAATTTCGGCAGAACCGTTATGGTCATCGTCCCGACTGCGGTCCCACCCTGACCGTCGCTGAGGGTATAGGTGAAGGAATCCTCACCACTGAATCCGGCGTTCGGGGTGTAGGTGAATGTGCCATCGGTTTCGAGGACCAGCGTTCCGTTCGCCAGTTCCGTGATCACCGTGTAACTGGGCACGTCGCCGACATCAGGATCGACATCGTTGGTGCTGATATCTTCAGCCAGAACCAGATCTTCATCGACGCTGAACACATCGCGCGCAGCAACCGGCATATCGTTGACCGGGATCACACGAATGAAGACCGTCCCCTCGACCGGCTCGGCGGCCCCGTCGTCCAGCGTGTAGGTGAACTGATCGTTTCCGTTGTAGAGCGGATCGGGTTGATAGTTGAACGAACCATCCTGATTCAGCGTCACGGCCCCATTGGCCGGTTGAACCAGGACCGCGAGCGTCAGCGGATCACCATCGACGTCGATGTCATTCGCAAGAACGCCAGCACCGGCATCAATGACCAGCTCGGCACCCTCGGTGACCGAGTAGGAATCGTCAATGGCAACCGGAGCATCGTTGACCGCTGTGACATTGATCGTCACGGGAGACCACCATTGCCGTCGGAGACCGTCGCGATGAACGAGTCGGTCCCGTTGTAGTTGGTATCCGGGGCGTAATAGGTCAGCGTTCCATCGTCGTTGAGCGTCACCAGGCCGAATTGCGGTTGCGTGACCGCGCTGATGGACAGTGCATCAGCATCGATATCGTCGACAGCGTTGATCACATCGATTTCGACCAGACTGTCTTCCTCGACCATGGCCATCACCGGTTCGGCGGTGGGAGCATCGCTGACCGGATTGATCGTGATCGTGACATCAGCCGTCGCGCTCTGGCCATTGCCGTCCTCGATGACATAAGAGAAGAACCCGACACCGTTCGAGTCCGGATCAGGTGAGAACGTGTACGTGCCGTCCCCATTGGCAACCACTGTCCCCCCGGTGACCGAGTTAATGGATTGCACGATCAGCGTGTCGCCATCCGGATCGGAATCGTTGGCGAGAAAGTCGATGATGACGTCGGTGTCTTCGTTGGTTGTAAACGCATCGTCGTTGGCCACTGGAGCCGGATCGTCCGGTAGTGCTTTCGAAACCAGAGAACCCCGGATGAAATTGCATCCGGGGTTCGCCTTGATGATCGGTTTACCTGGCTCAGGTGCGAGACGTGGTCTTTGCCACAGTCGAACACCAGAAGGTCTTCTAGTTCGAGGTGGTGTACTTTCGTCGAACCGCGACTGCAATCGCCATTGTGACAAGCAAAGACATTCCCAGCACCATGAAGAATGCGTGTCCACCGCTGGCATCGCTACCATCACCAGTAGAAGGAAGCGTCACAACGGTCACAGCCGAACCGTCGGCGCCTTCGTCATTGCCGTCGATACCGACGCTACCGCCATCGTCATTGCCATCGGAACCATCGCTATTGACATCATCGCCACTTCCGAGGTCGTCGGAGGGGGGTTCTGGAGTCTCGGCAACTGGTGAGGCACAGTCGCCCAGTTGAAGGGAAAATGCCAGTGTTCCGGAGAAGGTGAAGCTATCACAATCCGTGATCATGGTAGGCGTTGGCTGAATAACTTCGGTCGATGTCGGCTCACTGATGTTGGTAGCGGTTGGTTCCGGAGTATTGGTGGCGGTTGGTTCCGGAGTATTGGTGGCGGTTGGTTCTGGGGTGTTGGTAGCGGTCGGCGCGGCTGCGATGAAGTTGTTGAATTGCAGCTCGTTGTTCCCGGGCCCGAGTTCAACCGTAATGCATGGCTCGCCCGCAACGAGGGTCTGGTTCGATCCTCCCTGATTGCCAGGACGCGGAACCGGGGTGAAGCCATCCACCGGAATCTCGCAGACCGTGAACGTTTCACCGGCGTCCAATGCGCCGCCGGTGGCACTCCCCTGGCTCGCATTACCTTGCTGAACGATTGAAACCTCGATCGTCTCAAGGACAGGTCCGTCCGTGACATCGAAACCAGCACGGACCTCGAAGGTCACATCAGTGCCTTCTGCTTCTTCAACCCGACCGTTGCAGTTGCTGTTCTGGTTCGGGCTGTT
>JBBJOX010000117.1:0-7273 GCA_037724245.1 Thermomicrobiales bacterium
CTGTCCAATCCGTTCGAGTTGTTCGGGCAGTGGCTCGATGCGGCGATTGATGAAAAGCTGATCGAGGCGAATGCGATGATCGTGGCGACTGTCAGTGCATCGGGTGTGCCTTCGACCCGCACAGTGCTGATGAAGATGTGGTCACAGGACGGATTCGTTTTTGGATCCAACTTCTCGAGTCAGAAGGGAGACGAGATTGCGCTGAACCCGCATGTCAGCCTGCTCTTCTACTGGGCAGCGCTGGAGCGTCAGGTCCGGATCTCCGGCACCTGTGCACGGTGCACCGACGAGGAATCCAATCAGTTATTCGAGCGCCGACCGGTCGATGCCCGGATCAGTGCCACGGTTTCACCTCAGAGTCAGGTGATTCCGGATCGGGCCTGGCTGGAAGCGGAGACAGCGCAGCTTCGGCAATCGCTTGATCCAGGAACGGCGCCGGAGCGGCCGGATTTCTGGGGTGGCTATCGGGTGACTGCCACGGCATTCGAGTTCTGGCAGGGACGGTCCAACCGGATGCACGATCGCATTCGTTATCAGCTGGAAGGCAATGCGTGGAAGGCCGATCGGCTGGCACCGTAGGCAGTGAAACCGGACACTCGATCGTTCCGGCGTTGAAAAACGGGGCAGTTATTGGTACCATCCGGTGCGACGCGAAACGTGGCCCATTCGTCTAGCGGCCTAGGACACCGCCCTCTCAAGGCGGAGACCAGGGGTTCGAATCCCCTATGGGCTACCACTATGTCGCGAACCCTTGCTTCGGCGAGGGTTTTTCGTTTCCCGAATGCTTTCCGCTCCGACCGAACAGGCGAATCTTGAGCCACCGGGCATTCAGGAGCTCGTGCCGGATTCCTCGTGATGAGTTTGATAGGTGCTGCGGTAGGGAAGCATCTCTCCCCGATAGCATGCTCAACAGGCATGGCCGAGTTCATGGGATGTCTGAATAGCTACAGTTTACCCTTGCGAGAAACGACTTTCAGGGACCAGCTGCACCTCAAGTGAAGGATGCGCTCGTAGATCCCGAATTCAAATACAGATTTTCTGAACAATTAATGGGCCACATTATTAACTCGGTAGCCGAGGTTAGGGGCTCGTCGCAGCTTGTGGAACGTCGGCTCGCATTAGAGAACGCTCCCACCTTCGATTCCATTTCATCCTCGCTGTCCAGCATCCAGCGTACCTCCGACGCACTGGCTGCCAATGCTCGATTGCTCTCCGGAATGTACGATAGTACCGCCCACTAGAGAGTAGTGAGGAATTCAGGCAGGCCCGATCAGGTCGACAACGGCCTTGAGCAAATCCTCGAGATCAAATGGCTTGCTGAGATATTTATCTCCGCCGAACTCATCATGTTCCTCCTTGGCTTTGTCCAGAAGCTTCGGAGCGGTCGACATGAGCAATGTCGGAATTGTGCTTGTCGATTCCGAATTTCGCACCTGCACAAGCAGTTCCCATCCGGCGAGCTCGCCGATGACCAGATCGACGATCAGCAAAGAAGGTTGGGCTGCCACAACCGTCTCGAAGGAGCTGGGGACGAAGTTCGACGTTGTGACGTTGTATCGCTCATCCTCCAGCAGCTGTCGAACAATACCCAGAAATTCAGATGATCCATTAAGAACAAAAACATGTTTCCGGGCCATTTGCTCAGGGGTTGCTCGATGAACATCTTGAACGACGACTTTCATGGCACCTTCTCTACTGAGCAATGGTGTTGGCCGGTGCATACCAGAAGAGAAATACCATCGGCAGATGTCTGGCGTCAGCGTTTGGAAAACCACGGGGAACACGGTCTGGTCAGAGTCTTCTAGTTCAGCCTTCGAGAAAGTCGCTGGCAAACCCGGCGACATGGAGCGAGGCGATGAGATCGTAGTGGGTCGTGCCGGGGATGATCACAAGGCGGTTGCCCGAACGGAGTGAACCATCAAGTCCGGCATCGCGTTGACCACCGCCAAGCAGTTTATAGAATTCGACGATGTGAGCCGGATCGACGCTGTCGGCATCGGCAAACATCAGCAAGGTCGGAGTCTCGATTCGAGGAACATCGACTGACCAGTTGGCCGCCTGATTTTCCATCTCGGCCATTTTCGTGAACGAGACCTCCCAATCAATGTGAGGATCCATGGTTGCAAGGGGGGAATCGCTCAGTCACTCGGCAAATGTCGGAGCCATGTCCGCCATGTGTTCGAAGAATGTCAGGATTTCGGGGTAGTTGCCGTCGCGGCGCATTGCTACGGAATTTACGATCTGCCAGCCTACCGATGCTGAATAGCGAATCGCGAGTTGCAGCGCGACACCGGCAACCATCGAGTAGACAAGGACGTCTGGTGTCTAGAGATCGAGGTGGGTGAAGAGTTGGGCAATATTGTCCGCCATGTGCTCGTAGCGATACGGGCGGTCGATATCCTTCGTGTGTCGGTGGCCCTGCAGATGGGGGACAACGACCATTCGTTCCGAACCGAAGTACTGTATCGCAGCTTCGAAGGTCTCACCGGCGGCAATCCCGCCATGCAGGAGAATAAGAGGACGGATTTCGAAGTAAAGTTCGAGTCCGTTGATGGGGGCAAATCCGGTCGAATCGGATGCATACATGCAACACTCCTTTGTTGAACACAGCCAGTCACAATCTCCATGCCAACCTGACCGACATAGGTGTTCACTTGATTTTCGCTAGTTCTGGTGTGTTATGCACGTTGTAGCAACTCAGTGGAGGTCTGTCAGGTGGCACTTTTCTTTCGTTCAGCCGAAGTCGACGATGTTCATCAATTAAACGACCTGACCGGCCGATCGGCCCTGCACTGGGGGTACGAACCGGAGTTTCTGGAGTGGGAACCACAGTCGATCACGGTGACGGCGGCATCAATTCTGGAGGATCAGATGATGGTCGCCGAACTGGATGGGGTGGCAATTGGTTACTACGGCCTGCGTGGGACACCGGACGATCTGTCGCTGGACAAACTCTTCGTTGAACCGACGCATATCGGAACCGGTGTCGGCAAGGAACTCTGGAATCACGCGATGGCAACGTGCCGATGCCTTGGAGCGACAGGCATCTCGTTCTACAGCGATCCGAATGCGGCCGGATTCTACCGGGCGATGGGCGCAACCTGGATCAGGGAAGTCGAGACATCTCGACCTGGCTGGAATCTTCAGGTTTTCAGCTACCGGCTGAGTCCCGAATCGCCAGAATGAAGAAGACGGTGGACGCAAGCGTCAAAACTGTGCGTGCGTGATTCCACGACAACCAATTGTCGACAAATGAACTCCAGTTGGCCGCTGCGCTTGAGGAATTGGGATCGAGCGCGTCCAGCGTGTTGTTCAACGGGATGTTGAACGCGATCGTGATCATGAGGGAACCGAGCAAAAAGAGAACGGAACCCGTAAGCGCAACCACTGCGGACCGATTTCCCAGATCGAAGATACTGGCACCACCCAGAATCAGTACCACCAGCGCCGTTCCCCCAAATGCCAGCCCGAACAACGGGGTTCCAATGCCCGAGTTGATTGCCTGCATTGCCGAAATCGCCTGGGAGGGTCCAAGACGGTTGAACGATTGCAGCATGAACACCGAAAACGCAAAAAAGATTCCAGACATGATGGCGCTGCCGAGAACGGCATACCAGCGAAGCACGTCGACAACAGGTTCAGGCATGGAACAATCCTCTCGGTTCAAAGCGTTAACGTGAGCATGTCTCACATTGTCAAACATGATAAACTCTCACATTATTGAAACGCAAGTACACGTCGCAAAAGGTTTGCAGCGGATTATGGAGTCATTGGAGACAGGTGCGGCGGCGCGAACGCGGAAGCTTCCAACCCAGCAACGAAGTCGGGAACGGGTCGAGCGCATTCTGGCGGCAACAACATCGCTGATCGAGGAAGCAGGGAGCGACGCCTTGCGCATGAGCGATGTCGCTGAACGAGCTTATATTTCAATCGGTTCGCTGTATCAGTACTTCCCGGACAAGGGCTCGATCGTGCGGACGCTGGCCGAGCGATTTAACGAATGCGGTCGCGTTTGCGTGGCAGATGGGTTGAGAGAAGTCCACTCCGTCGCCGATCTGCGGTACGGACTGGCGATGCTGATTGACCTGTACTACCAGATGTACAGGGACGATCCAGTGATCATCGACATTTATTCTGGAACCCGGGCAGACCGGGCGCTGAAAGACCTCGAGATCGATGACTGTCGGCAGAACGCAGCATTGTTGCAGACTGCACTGCAGCGGATCTGGCCCGAGCGGGATGCAATCTCGCTGGCCACCACGTCACTTCTGTTCATGGAACTGAGTACTGCGGTAGTGCGACTTGCGACATCGGTCTCCGATGCCGAAGGCAAAGCATTGATCACCGAGTTCAAGCGCCTTGTCGATGCCCAGTACGCACTCGAGGATTCAACGTCTGTAGATCTCGATCGACCGGGCAACCTGCTCGATTGATGCTTCGGTAATCGGATCGAGCACGAGCTGGAGGTGAGCAATTCCGAGTTCGGCGTACGCGTTGAACTCCTCGACGAGGGCCGCTGGATCGTTTCCGCGGATCAACGTTGCCGGCGACCTTCCCGTGCTGGCCTGCGAATCGCCGTTCCGCAATGTGATCAGCGGGCAAATCGTTTTCTCGAGGGTTGCAGGGTCACGATCAACGAGTTCGCATGCCGTTTCGATTTTGGCGAGGAGCTGCGGAAGTCTGGCTCTGTCGTTGTCATAATCCGCGAACCATGCATTCCACATCTGGACATGAGGCAACGTGATCGAGAGCATGCGTTTGCCATGTGAGCCAACCATCATCGGTGGCCCACTTTTCCGAACAACTTTCGGGAAGAGCAAGCCATTCTCGATCTCGAAGAATTCGCCGGAGTAGGTGCATGCGCCGGTTTCCAGAAACTGCCGGATCACCGCGAATGATTCCTCGAAACGGTCGACCCGTCGATCGTAGGGGAATCCGTAACCGAGATACTCGGCGCGGTTCCACCCGGAGCCAATGCCAAGAATGAACCGTCCGTTACTGATCTGGTCGATTGTTGCTGCCATTTTGGCGATCATCGCCGGATTGTGGAAGCCAAGGCTGGCCACCAGGGGACCGAGTTGTGCGCGACGGGTGACGGCGGCGAGGGCGGCCAGTGTTGTCCACGCCTCATATGGGCCGGTTGGCGGGACATCCGGGTTGGCATCGCGGTACATCAGATGATCCCCGAGCCAGATCGAATCAAAGCCGGAGCTTTCCGCAAGCATCGCCATTCGCGACAGTTCTGACCACGAGTAATCGAACTCGACCTCAGGCAGCTGTACGCCGATTTTCATTGGTATCGATGTCATCGTGTTCTCCGGGCGAGTAACGGTGATCGATTGCAAGAACACGACTGAGTACTTCAATCGACTGTGAATTAGGAGGTTGCGAATTAACCAGTCAGCCGACATTCGGCCACTGCCTCGATCGAGATCAAAATAGCATGCTGGTGCTATGTCTGACTGGCCGAGAGGAAGGCAGGCGTCGTCTCGTCGAACGTGATCGGCTTCAGACGACGGTTGATTTGAGCTGCCGTTTTGACGCGTGATTTTTTAATGGCCTACGTGCAGGGACCACGAGCAAGAGTAGATGAGATGCAGACCGGCTTCGCCGGGGGATTCTTCCTTCGTCAGAATAACGAAGTTGGGGGATCCAAATGTCGGACGGCTCCATATAATGCCAAAACCTCTGTTTGTCTGCAAAACTGGGAGGTAGGGAAGTCATAGTGGGAAATAAAACGGCCCCGATTGCCCGAGCTGGTAGATTGCCGCGTTCTAAAGAACCCTCAATGCGTCGCCCCGCAACGCGCATTGCCTCTCGTAAGAACTTCCCGCTTCGGCCCTATTCGAAACTGGCCCCGCAGCCATGTTCGCCGTTACCAAAACGGAATGGCATTCGCCAATCCCAGCCCGTCGGGACTGTACGAACAATATATACACCTGCTTTGCGTATTGTCAATACGATATGTCACTCGGACTGGCCATTTCGGGGGATATCGGTACTGCATAGGCCCAGTCTCGTGCGAATGTATCGATCATTCGTACTAGCACTTTCGGGTCATCCACTATCATGCCGACTTCCCGATTATTGTCGAATGAATTGGATGTCGGGTTCTGCGATCCGATGAACGTCGTGTCGCCGTCGAATGTCATCGCCTTGGCATGGATGTAGAGACTGCCGCCGAATCGAATGTCAACCCCGCCTTCGATCAGCTGGCGGTTGACCTTTTCGTCCAGCGGATCACTGGTTTGATTGACGATCAGGCGGACGTTGACTCCCCGACGTTCGGCATCGATCAGGGCGGCAATGAATCCTTCGTCACGCACAACTTCCGCGTAGAAGTCGATGGAGTCCGTGGCGTAGGCAATCAGTTCGATCATCGCCAGTCGACTGTTTTCAGGACTGGTAACGATGGTATCGGATGAGACGCTGGTGCCCTGGTCACTCCAGTCGGATTCGAAAATGGCTACGGCGTCCTCCACATGTCGCGGATCCGTGGTCACAATTCCGAACTCCCGATTGTTGTTGAAGGCGGAACTGGTAAGGTTTTGATTCATGACGATAGCTACCTGCCGATCGATGACCAGGTATTTGGCGTGACTGAAGATGAACTGATCCGGGGTATATCGCCAATCGATATCGTGATCATCGAGCCAGATCACAGCGTCCTCGGTCGAGGAGAATCCACCGCCATACGGATCCTCCTCGAGATGAACCCGGACCCGTACCCCACGCTCGTGTGCTGCTGCGAGCGAATCCATCACGACCTGATCGCTCAACAGGTAGATGCTGAGATTGATTTCGCATTGCGCCGAGTCGATTTCGTCGAGCACAGGAGCGTAGGAGTCGTCCGGTTCGACGAACAACCCGACGACAGGGGAGGTCGGTTGATCAAGAAGTTCGAGACATTGCGTCACATCTGCGGATTCGGATGTTGCGGTGTAGTCGGGGAGGAGCCAGGCAATAACGACAACGATCGCCAGAAGCGGTAACCAGAGCAGTTGCCGACGCATCACCCGTTCACTGCATCGAGGGAGAATACCCGCACCAGGTGCTGGTCATAGTGTCGGTACGTGTCATCCGCAATCGCTGACTCGATTCGTTCCAGCATCATGAATGGGCGATTCACTTCGGCGTGGAGAACCGAGACCAGGTTGGCATGCGTTTGGATCATGGTGCGTCGGACGTCATGGAGAGATCGTTGGCTGGATTTGGCTGCGATGCGATCGTTGAACTGCTGCATCGATTCCTGACTATCGCGGTGGTAGCTGGT
>JBBJOX010000117.1:7283-8360 GCA_037724245.1 Thermomicrobiales bacterium
CCGACCAGCGGTCGCAGGTGGCGGGTTGCTGCAGCATGTCATCGGCAAAGCAGCGAGTGCCGCGAGCCAGCGATTCCAGCTCGTCTGGATCACGACGATCTGTTCCCGGAACTTCTCTGAAGCAAATGTCTGCTGCTCAGCCTCATTCTGCATCGGGTTCGCTCCGGCCATAAATAATCACAAAGGCGCGAATCCTCGTAGAGGACCGCGCCTTTGATACTTCTGACAATTCGTTCGCTACCGTCGTGGTCGCATATCCCGCTGGTTTCGCACCGGGACGCGTACAGGAACCGGAGCCAAAGCCGGATTCTTGCCGCGAAGCCACTCAAGAAGTCGTTGCAGCAATCCGAAAAACACGTGTACGTCTCCGTTCGAGAACCTCAATGTGTTCCTGTTTTGCTTACGCGCAGTCGCGCCCACCGGATGCATCGCCTTTGTAGTTCGTCAATAGTGATCAGAAACTGTTGAAATGTCAATTCCAAGTCGGAAATGAAGACTCGAAACAGCTTGGTCGAGCGTAGTATTGCGATCGTCCTCGGATATCGCCAAACGAATGTCACCCGGGTAGCGCGCACCAGGCAATCGTTCGGTCGCGAGTTGCACCAGATCGTCTTCCCACGGCGAGAAGTGGCGCCGGTGTTTGGGCAAGGCACCTTCGGAGAGCGCCAGCGCGGCGAGTTCACCCGCGATCAGGTCACGCGTCTCCAGCCAGATTCGGACGCCGTCAATGGTCACGGCCATTGCAATTGCGTCGAATCGTCGAACAAGGTTGAGTTCGACGATCGTTGTCGTCCGATTTGGAGAGACGATGATTCGGGCGCGATCGAGTTTGTGCAGGTAGCGCGCGAGCAGATCAAGGACAAAAGGACCGTGATTCGCGACCAGGTCCAGATTGACCAGGGCGATGCACTCCTGCGCAGTCGCCAGACTTCCGGGCAAGCGAATCGTTTGATCCGAGTTGCCCAGTTTCAGCCGCTGCAAAGGCTGCTTCGAGCCTGGAAGCACAACCGACGTCTCGAGCTTCGAGGCTGTTCGAGCCTGAACGAACGCCGCCAGTGCTTCGTCGCTGATTCCCAG
>JBBJOX010000118.1:0-8348 GCA_037724245.1 Thermomicrobiales bacterium
GATCTGCTTCACTTCTGTGGCTGTGGCTGTGGCTGTGGCTGTGGCTATGGATGGCTGGTACCATCCCGATACGAACGCATGTTCTCATTGCACTTGTAGCGTGTCAAGATCCTGAGCCGCTTCAGTCCTCGACGGCGATCGCCGACGCAGGGAAATAAAGCGGATCGGCCCCTCCCGAAAATAGTCCATCGACCGATCGGGTGATCGCCACGGGTGACGCGAATTCGCCGAGCATCAGGGATTCATCGCGACGCGAAACATCGTGACCGAGTTCGGTCAATCGATCGACGGTCGACGGTTGAAGTCGATTTGGAACGACAAGCTGTTTGGTGGATGTGTCGAAACGTGGCGCGTCGATCGCGTGTTGCGGTGTCGCGTCAAAGTCGACGATGTTCCTGATCAATTGCGCATTGCACATCATGATCTTGCGACCACCACTCGATCCGAGTGACGTGATCCTGCCATCCTCGTGTCGAACTACAGCTGGTGCCATATTGCTCAGCATGCGTTTGTTTCCGGCAACCGAATTGGGCCGACCGGGTTCCGGATCGAACCACATCATGCCGTTGTTCAAAAGGACGCCGGTGCCCGGTGCGACGACGCGACTGCCCCAACCGGAGAGTAGCGTCTGCGTTATCGAAACCGCATTGCCTTCGGTGTCAACGGTTGAGAGATGCGTCGTGCTGCCATCCCGCATATAGTCCGGGACCGAGGCATCCAGCGAGTGGCTGACACCGAGGCGCTGGCGAGATCCCGGCTGAGGAGCAGAGAAGCGCCCTGCCGTGATTGCCGCCGCTGCTTCCTGGGCGTAGGTTTCATCGACAAGCGTGGCCAAAGGTACATCGACGAAATCGGGATCGGCCAAATAGGTGAAGCGGTCGGCAAACGCCCGACGAAATGCCTGGCTGATGAGATGGATCGCTGCCGGATCGTGCTGATCCAGACCCGCGAGTTCGAGCCGATCCATCAGGAGCAGCATCTGCGCCAGGCTGATCCCACCGCTCGCCCCACCGGCCAGATGGACCGTTGAGGCGTGATAGGGAATCGACAGCGCAGCTGATTCGTGAGCCTGATAATTCGCGAAATCGGACGCGGCGAACGGAGCCCCGTTCGCAGAGAGATACTCGGCAATCGCCGAGGCGATCTCGCCTTCATAGAACCAGCGTGGACCGTGCTCGGCAATGCCGGAAAGCGTGCGCGCCAGATCGGGAAATCGAAGCAGGGCAGGATTGATCTGATCGGTGGTGGCCGGTGCGGCACCGGCTGCGTTGAGGAACATCGCCGCCGTTCCGGGGAACCTCGCCAGATTGGCGGCCTCGCGACCGATCCAGTAGGTGTAGTGCCAGTTGACCGGAATTCCGTTCGTGGCGATCTCGATCGCCGGAGCAATTGCTTCCGCAAGGCTGATCGTTCCATACCGTTCGAGAGCAAGGGCAAGCCCGGCCACGGTGCCCGGTACTGCCACAGATCGAAATCCGAGGACATTGGCATTGTCGATCACCTGCGGCCAGCCAAAGAGCGCGGAATCCGGTGCGGCGTCCGGAACAAGCGGGAACATATCCGGGGAAGCACCAGCGGGCGCAATCATCGGGTAGTCAATCGAGATCGCTTTCTGCTCACGCTCGATCCAGGCGACGAGATACCCTCCGCCACCGATACCGTTCATCCACGGCTCAACGGTACCGATCGTGAACGCTGTCGCAACAGCCGCATCGATCGCATTTCCGCCACGCTTCAGCACATCGACGCCGACCTGCGAGGCAATGGCATTCTTCGACGCCACCATGCCACCTTGCCCAGTCGCCGGCAATCTGGACGGAACCCAGGTGGTTCGACTGGTCGGATAGTGATCGCTCATCCCACATCCCTGACATTGTAAAGGCCGAAATTCGGTCTCGAGTAGGCCATAGCTTCGCCGAGGGTTGGCTCCATGTCCACCCATGGAGCCGGTCGCAACCGCCGTGCAGAACCCCGTAGACTTGAGAGCCTAAAGGCAACACGATCTTGCAGAGAGACGAGGCGATCCATGTCAGAACCCGGAACACTGGCGGAACGTGACCCACATCTCCCGTTGGACGATCTGGACGAAGAGCTTCTGGAACTTTCCTGTCCTGGCTGCAGCAGCGATCTGACCTGGGACGATCTCTTTCTCAGTCATCGCATCTGCGGCACCTGCCGTCGGCATTTCTACATCTCACCGCGAGAACGGCTGAAGCTGATCACCTCGGACGCGGAGTTCATCACTTCGGGGGATGACCTGTCGGTTCCTGATCTCTATGCGGCCGAATCGACCAGCCAGACGCAGGCACCGGCACAGCGCCACGCCAACACACGGGAGCGTGATTCGGTCATCGAGGCAATAGTGACCGGAATCGGACGCATCGGGAACGAAGATGTCGTCATCGTCATCCTCGATGAACATGCGACCGGAAGTTCGCTGGGTGCGTTGGCGGCCGAGAAAATCATTCTCGCCATGGAGCTGGCTGGTACGCGGCAGTTGCCGCTGGTATTGTTCATTGCCGGGGGCAATGCTCCGACATCGATTGGGCCACTATCCCTGATTCAACCCACACGAATCGCCTCGGCGGCGGCGAAACTGCATCTCGCCGGAATTCCGACGTTCGCGATTGTTTGCCAGTCGGCATCCAGCGAACTGGTTGGGGCACTTGCGGGACAGTGTGACATCGTGCTTGCTGAACCGGGGACCCGAGTCTGGCATCGTTCTTCCAGACCGGGATTGTCACAGCTCGAGCCCATGCGCGCCGAGACCATGCTGGCGCAAGGTCTGGCCGACGACGTGATCGATCGTGAGCATCAGCACGCCTATCTGGCAAACGCGCTGGACATTCTGGGGCAGCGCAGCGGGCCACAGGCGGAACTGCCTCGTTCAGCGCCTGTCGGGCCAGCGATGGCTCCCCACGCGATCGCGAGCCACGTGGAGCGTCCAACTGCCAGTGCCCACCTCGATCACTGGATCGAAACGAAGGTGGTGATCCACGGCGATCGGTATTCAATGGATTGTCCCACTGTCGTCGCCGGATTCGGCCGACTCGGAGGTCAGACGATCGTGTTCGCGGCGTTGGATCGGCTGACGTCGGAGCCTGCGTCGGATGCTGCGGCGGCGCGCAAACTGATCCGGACGGTTGGGTTGGCCAGTCGGCTCGATATACCGCTGCTCATCGCACATGGACTGGATCACATGACATCGACGACGGTGGCTGATTCGATGGCCATGGCCAAGCTGTCCGGTGTTCTGGCCGTTGCTCCGGTGCCGGTCGTCGTCGCGATTGCTGGCGATGTGCAGTCGATGCTGAGTCGGTCCCTGATCTCGGGAGATCGGGTTCTTTGTCAATCCGGGGTGACGTTTGCCATGGATGGTCGATCACCTGGGCCGGGGCGTCTCCCCGGAGGAGACTGGACCAGCGTGACCGCAACTGAGGCCCTACACCTTGGCCTGATTGATGAACTGGTGGCGGAGACATCCGGGAACGGAGCGCCGACCTTTGCCGAATCGTCAGATCTGCTTCGTCAGGCAATCCTCGATGCCCTGTCGAGTACGAGGACTACCGGTTCGCGCCGGCGTGTTAGCGAACGTCAGCAGAAAACGCGGACGCTCGGGCAATCGACTCCGGCTGGTCGGGCAGCACTTAGGGATGAATTTACGGAATTTCGTGAATGGCAACGTAATCTGGCGAAGTCAGTGGAGGATTGGCGCGGCTGGTGGGATCAGCTCCGCTCGGGTCAACCAAGACTCAACGTACAGCGACCGGATTTGACCGAGATTGCGACGCGGCTACGGGCACGCCGTAGCGAACTTCTGGAACGAGCCGGTTTGAACGACAGAAACGTTCGTTAGATACGATCAAGCGGGCAGGACGAGGTGGACATGAAACACATTGGATTGATCCAGATCGGGTTTGGCACGGTTGGTGGGGCGGTACTCGAGCAGGTGATCGCGCATCGGGATCAGTGGAGAGATCACCTCTCGATCGATGTTCAGGTGGATGCTATCGTCGGGCGATCCGGAGTTCTGGTTGCCCCCGATACCTCCGGATTCACGGCTGAAGCACTCCGGGAGATCGTGGGCTGGAGACGAAGTGAGGAAGCCGGTAAACTCTCCGGATCCGGTTTCCAGGTCATGGATCCGCTGGACTCGCCGCTAGCTGCGGGAGCGACAAGGATTGTGCTCGATGCTGCAGCCAGTGATGCGACAGCGACGACACATGCCGCTGCCCTGGCGCGCGGTGCTGGCGTTGTGCTCTCGAACAAGGCACCGTTGGCCCTGCCACGAAGTGACGAACGATCGGAAGCGTTGTGGAGCGAAACCGGTCGAGACGGCTGGCTGCGCTATGAAGCGACGTGTGGCGCTGGTTTGCCTGTGATTTCGACCATCCAGTCGCTTCTGGAAACCGGCGATTCGGTTCAGGAAATCACCGGTGCGCTGTCGGGTACATTTGGCGCGATCTTTTCCGATGTAGCGGGCGGCGCGTTGTTCTCCGCCGCCGTGCGATCGGCCAAAGAGCGCGGGTTCACGGAACCTGACCCGCGAGACGATCTGAGTGGCCTCGATGTCGGACGCAAGGCGCTGATTCTGGCCCGCACGATTGGTCGAGAAGTCGACCTGAACGATGTCAGCATCCGTTCGCTGGTGCCGAAAAATCTGGCCGATCTCGGTATCCCGGATTATTTGGCACGTCTGGAAGAGCAGGATCCTGAAATTAGTGCGATGGGGCGGGATGCCGAGGGTGCTGGCACGGCACTCAAATACGTGGCGCAGGTACCGGCGTCCGGGCAGATTCAGGTCGGGTTGCGCCAGGTTCCGCAAACCACCGTGCTGGGTGCCCTGCAGGGTCCGGAGAATATCGTGTCGGTCCGCACCAGTCGCTACGATCAGTATCCCGTCGTGATCTCAGGGCCAGGGGCGGGAGCCGCAGTGACAGCTGCCGGTATGATCGCCGACATGTTGTCGTTGGCGCGACAGGCCTGAACTGTCGACCCGAAGGCGCCAGCACCTGCGGCATCAGAGACGCCAGTCGTGTTCCATTTCACGTGCGGTCTGGGTGGCCGTGTCGATTCCGTGCAAGCGGGTCACGACCGAGAGCGCCATATCGATCCCCGCCGAAATACCGGACGAGGTCACGATCGAGCCTGCGTCGACGAATCGAACGTTCTCCCGAACATCGACGGTAGGGAACGACTGGCGCATGCGATCGATCGATGCCCAGTGCGTCGTTGCGGCCCGCCATCCAGAAGTCCGGTGCTGGCCAGTAGGTTCGAACCTGTGCAGACACTGGTCGTCAGCGAAACGAGTGCAGACTGGGCACCGATCCAGTTGAGCACCGGTTCATGATCCTGCAGGGCGCGGGTGCCGAAACCGCCGGGAACCACGATCAGATCCAGCGGCGGATGATCAGCAAGCGTGAAGTGGGTTCGATCTGGAGTTCGCCGGTCGTCCGGATGATTCTCCGTTCCTCGAAAACGATGATCGGCGTGAACAGCCTGTGTTACTCTCCGGACGTCTCCAGACTCCTGCTGATTGAAAAGACCTCAAACGGTCCGGCGAAATCGAGCACCTCGACACCATCGAAGATGAGCACACCAACAGCCATCGGGTTCCGCTGATCGGTCATCGTGGTTCTGTTCCTTCGGTTGGCTGAATGTCGGGGCGATCGAGGGCGACGTCCCGTTCGATCGGGATCCATTTCAGGAGTGCCGGGCTGTCTGTGGTGAAGCCATCGACGCCAAGGTCGTGGAGCTTCCTGGCTTCGGCAAACGTATTGACCGTCCAGGTCACGATCGTCACATTTCGATCCTTGAGCCGGCGCACCAGGTCTTCCGTCAGATAGCGCTTGTTGATCGAGATCGCCGGGTGACGCATCTTATCGAGCTGGCTGCAGATGTTTGCCAGTTCCTGATCACTCCCGACAGAATAGAAGACCGATACATCGCTGTCGTCCACAATCGGATCGAGCTGGGCCCAGTTCCGGCCACAGACGATGATCTGGCGTGCTGGTTGAATCGCCCGGATGGTTTCGACAAGCTGGATCGGCAGGTGGGTGTCTTCTCCCTTGAGATCGAGGAACAGACGGGCCGCTGCTGGTAGACCGCGCAGAAGATCCTCCAGCTGGAAGCGGTGGCCCCAGCCTGGATGGAGCTCCCACCGATCCCAAAGCAGTGGAATCGGACCCATCGTCTTGATGTGCCGGAGTTCGAGGCGATTGCGGTACCGCCAAATATCGGTTTCGATCATGTCAGCCCCTGCGTCGAACGCGCGCTGGGACAGATCGAGATCGTTGCCAAAGCGATGGGCAATAACCAGAGGTCTTTGCTGCGGCAGGGCGGGATGCAAGCGCGTCATGGAACTCCTGAAGCCTGAATTTAGCCAACGTCAGCGTCGAAAAAAGTGTATCCCGATTCGAAACCGGGCGGGTGTCGGGACGATTGGTACAATCCCCTAACGTTCATCCACTTTGCGGAACGACGCAGGAGGCCCTTCGACCATGTCAGAACCACATTCCGGTAACGAGGAGACGCACAACGACGCATGGATTGGCGAACAGTCGCCGGATCCGGCACGTGTGGCGGACACTGTTCCCGGCGAATCCACCGGCCAGAACGCCGAAGCATCGACCGGTCCGGATCATGGTGGTGTATTGCAGCAGCCTCAATCCGGGCAGCTCGATTCACAGGACCTGGAATCGATCCGCGCGAAGAATGTCACGATGAAGCAATCCGGAGCCGAGCACATCGATGCGGAAACCGTCACTATCGCCAACGGTGGAGCCAAATCGATCAAGGCAATGAACGTGGAAATGCACAATTCGGGTGCGATGACAATCACCGGCGATCACGTGACGATGACCAATTCCAGCGCAATGCTGGTCGCCGGTCAGAATCTTGAACTCGGCACGGCGGGAGTGCTCGGCATTCAGGCTGAAACCATCACAATTACCGGTGATTCCGGTTCTGGCCTGCTGATTGCGCAGACCGTGACAGCAGAGAAGAGTGTGCGGGCGCTGGTCGGAGTGATCGGGAACGTGAAGGCTGGTACGAAAGTCGAGCTTTTGTTCGACGCAAAATCAGCACTGGCCCTCGGCGCAGGCTTCGCCATTGTTTTCCGGTTGATCGGACGACTGTTCAATAGATAGCGTCGCGAGTGCGACATGGAGTACGGCATGGGATTCTTCAAGCGGGTTGCAACGTTCGGACTCGGCGGGATCGTCGGTGGAGGCATTGGTGCAGCGGTGGCCAGTTTCCTTGCACCGCAAACCGGACCGCAGCTGCAGCAATCGGTAACCGATCTGCTGGACGAGGCGAAAACAGCGGGAGACGCCGCAAAGACGGAAACCGAACGGCAACTGGTCGCGCGGTTCAGGGACAAGGTCAACGATCAGGACGCACTGACGGCGCCACCCACGGCCTGACTTTGGAGCTACTGTTGACAGAATAGAACACGTGTTCTATTCTAGACCAATGAACATGCTTGCCAACAGAGCCCGAACACCCGTCCGGGCCGCATCCCCCGAACCACGTCCGAAAACGTCGTACCACGAGATTGAGGCAAAGACGATTCTGAATAGGGTTCGCGGGATGCCGTTCGACTGGAGTATTTCCCCGTACCGTGGCTGCATTCACGGTTGTACCTATTGCTATGCCAGGGAGTCTCACACCTACCTCGGGTACAACAATGGCGCGGATTTCGAGCACGAGATCGTTGTCAAAACCAACGCTGCCGAACTGCTCCAGTACGAAATCCAACATCCCCGAATGCGTAACCAGCCAATTGTCACCGGCACCATTTCCGATCCGTACCAACCGGCCGAGGCGAAATATCGACTCACCGAGCGAATGCTCGGAATCTTGCTCAAAAGCGGAAATCCTGTATCGGTGACGACCAAGTCATCGCTGATCCTTCGGGACCTCGAGCTGCTGGCGCAACTTGCCGAAGGTCCCGGGTGTTCCGTCAACATGACGATCACCACAATGGATCGCGGAATTGCCAGAAAGCTGGAACCACGTGCTCCAAGTCCGGCCCAGCGGCTGAATGCGGTTCGCCAACTGGCCAATCGCGGAGTTCGGGTAGGGGTGTTCGTGGGTCCTGTGTTTCCGGGACTGACCGATACGCCGACGCAGCTCGAGCAGCTCGCGGAATCCGTTGCCGACGCTGGCGGAACTTTCCTGATCGGCTTGCCGCTGCGCATCGGAGCCGGATTTGCCGAGCCGTTCCTGAACGCAACCGATCGTGATTTTCCGGAAGTCGCCTCCGACTATCGACGTCAGGCGCGAGGCAATGGCATGGACAAGGAGCAGGGGGCTCGCCTCAGTGCGACCTTCGACGAACTCCGGTT
>JBBJOX010000119.1:0-8229 GCA_037724245.1 Thermomicrobiales bacterium
CGCCGATCCGAGTCTCGGACCTGTGGGCGGTATCCGCGATATCGATGCGACTGCGACAGCAGAAGCGCTGAACCCGGTGCCGACGCCGACCGTCGAAACCGCTCCGGCAACTCCGGCAACTTCACCGGTGGCCAGTCCCGAGGCATCTCCGGGGGCAAGCCCGGCGGCAGTCAAGCCAAATGGATCCTGATGACGGTATCGAGCCGGTTCCCTCGATGATCGATCGACTGCGCCAGAACTGGATGGCAGCTGCGCTCGTTGGAGTCATTCTGATCGGTGTCGCCGTCTTCGTCGTCCAGTTCATGCCGCGTGACCCCGGAAACGATTCGGTCGAAGCCGGGTTCGCACGGGATATGAGTGCTCATCACGGGCAAGCGGTCAGCATGGCACTGACGATGCGGGACCGCGCAGAAGACGAGCAGGTCTTTTTCCTGAGTACCGATATCATGCTGACGCAGCAGAACGAAATCGGGATGATGACCGGTTGGCTCATGACATGGGATCTCGGAATCGTCGGCGAGGACGATCCAATGAGCTGGATGGGTCACCCCACGTCCGGCCTGATGCCGGGAATGGCAACTCCGGAACAGATCACCCAGCTTGGCACACTGCCACCGGCCGAGGCGGAAGTTCTCTTCTTCCAGCTCATGATCCGGCACCACCAGGGTGGTATCGAGATGGCGCAGGCGCTACTCGATCAGAGTGACTCAGATCTCGTGAGCGACGTCGCCCGGCAGATGATCGTGGTCCAGACTGCAGAAATTGCGACGATGAACCAAATGCTGGAATCCCGCGGCCTCGCCCCGATCACCGATCCCCTGCCTGAAGACCACGAGGGTATGTAACCTCATCATCGCCATGGTCGCACGCAACTCCCTGGCGTAGTGGTCGACACAGAGTTGCCCTTGGCTCAACGGATCGATGGCCTCTCGCACTGACTACGCCGATGATCGGCGTCGCCTGGGGATGCTACCTGCGTCAGCATGACGAAGCGGTGAGGTTTATTCCCTATTTCTGAAACCGGGATCTCGGCAGCGGAAAGCCCTGCACTTGCCTGTTGGGTGTCAACTTCAACACTCATGGCAACGTAACGATCACGTCCATCAGGGATTGTGAGTCGTATTCAGGTGAGATTTCGGCGATCTTTGCGAGTCCGTCACGTTCGAGGCCCTCGACGACTTCGAGCAGCCACATTCCGTCGCTCTCGGAAAACTCCGGCCGAATCAGCGGTCCGAGTTCCTTGAAGGTGATCCCTGCCCGATCCCGAAGGGCATCGACGACACGACCGCGAAAATAGCGGTTGGTGTCCTTGAAGACCTCTCGCTTCAATCCCGGAGGTCGGACATTCTCAGCAATGGCCGTCTGGATTTGCGGTCTCGCGACGCAAATATCCTGCAGACCACAGACGAGGCAGTTCGGTTTCCGCGCTGTGCATTGCAGGGCACCAAACTCGATCAGCGCCTGATTCCAGTTCCACCCGTCGTCAGTCGGAACCAGCTGCAATGCGATCGCGGACATCTGGCGATCGTTGAACTGCGGACGCGGAATGTCGACCCCCACCAGCACCCGGTGCAGCACGCGCCGCATGTTGGTATCCATGAAGGCGACGTCCTGCTCGAAAGCGAAACAGGCAACGGCACCGGCGGTGTAGGGTCCGATTCCGGGAAGTGCCCGCAGTGCCTCGACATCGCGCGGGAACTCACCACCCATCTCGACAATCGCCTTCGCCGTTTTCTGGAGATTGACCGCACGACGGTTGTATCCCAGACCCTTCCAAAGCCGAATCACATCGGCTGTCGGAGCGGCGGCAAGTTCGTAGACTGTCGGGTAGCTCTCCAGCCAGGTGCGGAAGTAGGGGATGACACGATCGACCTGGGTTTGCTGCAGCATCATTTCCGAAACAAGCACTTCGTAGGGATCGCGCGTTTGGCGCCAGGGAAGATTTCGCCGATTCTCCTGCCACCAGGCAAGCAGGTGCTGCTGGAAATCCTCGATCGTTGATTTGGGTATCGAACTGGTCTCATCCATACCCGCATTGTCCCAGATGCCAACAGACCGGCACATGTGCCGGTCTGTCGCGTACTACCGATTGTCAGATGCTGGGTTCAGTGGGCGCGCGGGGTGTCTGGGCGCTTGATCTCGATCGCCTCTGGACGATCGCGAACGATCGCGGCGAATTCCTCGAAGAAGGTGACCGGATCCTTCGGCAGTTCCCGGAAATTCACCTTCAGATACGCTCCGAGATTGTTCTCGAAGACGATCGTCGGGGTTCCAAACACGCCGAGCGTTTCCTTGCCGTAGGTGAAATCCTTCTCGATCTGGCTGAACACTGCGTCCGACTTCAGATCTTCCTGGAATTTCCCGATATCGAGCCCGGCAGTGGTGGCGGTGTCTTCCAGCACGTCCTGCTTGGAAAGGTTTCGCCCATCGTTGTGGCGCTTTTCATACAGTGCCAGATGGAATTTGGTGAAGAGTTCAGGACCCTGCTGCTGTGCGGCCCAGAACCCCTGGAAGGAGCGGAGCGTGCTCGACGTACCGTCGTTCGGCTGTTCCCAGACCTTGAATCCCTCGACTTTGGCGTTGACCTGTTCGAGAGGGAAGATGCGATAGGTGATTTCGAGACCGTCACCGAGTTCGGCCTTAACTTGTTCCAGCCAGGCAGTGCCACCCCAGGACCACGGGCAGGCGTAATCGAAATAAACGTCAACTTTTACCGGAGCGACCATAAATGAGTTCTCCTCAGGAGCATGTGCACACCGGCGACTCGATGAATCCGGCCCAGGCCGATTCGACCTGCAGCCGAGTGTGTTCGAGCGTACCGGAGTTATCAATGACGCGATCTGCTCGTTTCAGCTTCGGCTCCATCGGAGCCTGACTGGCAACTCGCCGCCGCGCCTCCACTTCCGAAAGTGTATTACGTTTCATAAGTCTCGCAACTTGCGACTCGACATCGGTGGTCACCAACCAAACCTCGTCACAGTGGTCGGCATGTTCACTCTCGATCAGCTTGACCGCATCGATGACGACGATCTGTTGCGGATCTGCTTTGGCGACCAGCGCATCGATCTCGGCTATCACTGCCGGATGCGTGAGCTGATCGAGCTCCCTCAGTCTGGCGGGATCACTGAACACGATGGCACCGAGCCTGGACCGATCGAGACTCCCATCACTGGCCAGAATCTCCCTGCCAAAATGATCAGCTAAATTTTGCAGAAGTGGCTGACCTGGCGCGATCAGATCGCGATAGACCAGATCGGCGTCGAAATGCGTCGCTCCGAGTTCGATCAGGATCCGGACCGCACTACTCTTGCCGGTCGCGATGTTTCCGGTGATACCGAGAACACAGCGCGGACCTGTGGATGTCATACCGCCGCGGCTGTACGCGCGGAAATCGCTTCCCAGCGGGCATAGACATTGTCCAGTGATGACTGTGTTTTCTCGTACTCCTCGCCAAGCCTCGCGATCGCTGGCATGTCGTTGTCGATCGTGGCGATCGTCAGCGCGTCGCTGATCTCGTTCAGCCGGCCCTCGAGCTTGGAGACTTCGCGCTCAATCTGGGCGAGTTCTTTCTGCATGTCGTTATCGGTCCGTTTGCGCGGCTTGCCCTTGGCTGTGATCACCAGATCGTCACCAAAATCCTCGACTACTGGAGCCACCACTATTGGTGCGGGTTCAGGCTCGGCTGCCTTCTCGGCCTCGGCAGCACGCCGCCCCAGCTGTCGCTGGTAATCGGTGTAGTTACCGAGCCACGGTGTGACTCCGGTTTCATCGACAACCCAGAGCTTGGTCGCAATTCGATCCATGAAATAGCGATCGTGCGAAACGAAGAGCAGCGTTCCGTCGAAATCAGTGAGCATTTGCTCGAGCGTTTCGCGGGCGTGAATATCGAGGTGGTTCGTCGGTTCATCAAGCACCAGGAAGTTGGCTTGCTGCAGAAGCAGGACTGAGAGTGCCAAACGCGATCGCTCGCCGCCGGAAAGCGCATCGACATTCTTCCGCACGTCGTCACCGCTGAAGAGAAATCGACCGAGGTAGTTCCGGGCAAGCTCCTCGCTCATCGACTGCGTTTCGAGAATCACCGTCAGCGGAGTCGCGAAGGCAGATCCGCGCAACTGCTCATGAGACTGGGCGTAATACCCCGGCTTCACATTGGTCCCGTAGGTTTCGTACCCACTGATCGGCTCGATATCGTTGACCAGTGTCTTGATCAGCGTCGTCTTGCCACTCCCGTTCGGACCGAGCAGACCGATTCGCTCACCGCGTTCGACCAGCAGTTCCGGCGTTTCGAGAATGGTTTCGCCGTTGTAGCCAACCTTCATCGTTGTCGTTGACAGCACCATTCGTCCGGATCGCACGGCACCGCCGCCGAGGCGGAGGTTCAGCCGCTCGTGTTCCATCGGACGTTCGATGCGCTCCAGGCGATCGAGTTTCTTCTGCCGACCCCGGGCTTCGCGATAGCGCTGACCGTTGCCATATTTGCGGATGAATTCTTCCTGCTTGGCGATATGGTCCTGCTGCTCGTCGTATTCCTTGGCACGGCGGAGCATTCGCTCGGCACGCATCGGCAAATACTTCGCATACGGTGCCGGATAATCCTCGAGCCGACCAAACGAGAGATCGAGCGTTCGCGTGGTGACGCGATCGAGGAAGTACCGATCGTGCGATACAATCAGGCAGGCACCATGCCAGTTGCGCAGAAAGTTCTCGAGCCACTCGAGCATTTCGAGATCGAGGTGATTCGTCGGTTCGTCGAGAAGCAGCAGATCAGGATCGGCGAGCAGCGCCTTGGCCAGTGCCACACGTGTTTTCTGACCACCGCTGAGCAGGCTGACCGGCTGATCGAAATCATCGGCCGTGAAGCCGAGACCTTGCAGGACTTCCTCAATCCGGTACTCGATGTCATACCCGCTGGCAGAATCGAAATGCGTCTGCAGACGATCGTATTCGATCAGCAGCGCGTCGAGATCGTCCCCGGCGTCGCCCATCGCGTGTTCGATTTCGCGCATGCGTTCGGACATAGCCAGAACTTCGCCAAATGCGAGGCGTGCTTCCTCGCGGATCGAGTTGTCGCTGGTGAACTTTGATTCCTGGGCCAAGTAGGTCACACGTAGCCCGGAAAGCGTGATGATCTCGCCTTCGTTGGCGTGTTCAATCCCGGCGATGATGCGAAGCACCGTCGATTTCCCGGCTCCGTTGACGCCTACCATGGCGACGTGTTCGCGCTCCGCGACCTGAAAGGTCACACCGGAAAAGATCAAATCGGTGATGTAGGTTTTGGCGAGGTTCTGGACCGTCAGAATGGTTGTAGCAGCCATGAAATCACTATCCGGGAATGTGGTCTTCGCTGGTGCGAAGCTGGCAAATGACATGAGCGCGCCATCGTATGGTCACGCAAGGTGTCCCGGAATCCGTTAGAGCCGCGCATCGGTGACGCAGCGCATATGTCTCCAGCTAAAGGGCCAGGATGGCAACCACGATTGTTCCTTTGTGTTCGGATGCTGCCGGCTGACACGAACCATTACGGCACGTTCCTTCCAAGTATAGCAGTGGCACGGTTTGCGCTCGAACCTGTGGGCACGCACACTAGTGAACTGATTACATCAGAGGACTTGCCTGAACAGGACGCGCATGACTTCCGGGAACCCGCTCGCCAACCTTTGGCCGTTGACAACCGCACGCAACGGGAACGATTCGCTGACGATTGACGGAGTCGACCTGGGCGCGATTGCGGAAGAAGTCGGAACTCCGTTCTACGTTTACGATGTGGCGACGATTCGGGCCGCGGCATCACAGTTCCGTGATTCGTTCGCCCGCCACTACCCGAAGTCTAGAGTGGTATTCGCTGGCAAATCACTTCTCGTAGCGGCGCTGGTGCGGATTCTCTTGGAAGAACGACTTGGGCTGGATGTGGTCTCGGGAGGCGAACTCTTTGCCGGACTCCACGCCGGAATGCCTGCCAGTCAAATGTCATTTCACGGGAACAACAAGAGTCGGCGCGAACTTCGCGAGGCAATCGAAGCCGGAGTTGGCAAGATCGTAATTGACAACGATGACGAGATCGATTGGCTGATCGGGCTGGCTGCGAATCGGGCTGCGTCGATCGATGTCATGCTCCGGCTCAATCCGGGGGTCGATGTTCACACGCATCGGAAGATCAGCACCGGAGTTGCCGATTCCAAGTTCGGGCTGCCAATAAGTACAGGACAGGCCGCGGACGCCGTTGCCAGAATCGCTCAGGCACCGGAACTCAATCTGCTTGGCTACCACGCACACGTTGGCTCACAACTCTTCGAGCCAGATGCAATCGTCGATTCGATTCACGAATTGATCGAATTTGCTGCACGAATGTACGAAGAGCACGGTGTCGAATTCACTCACCTCTCGCCCGGTGGAGGATTTGGCATCGCCTACGAAACGAAGGATGCCCCGCTCGCGATCGACGACTGGATGAGGATCATCTCGAACGCGGTCATCTCGGGATGTAAGAGTCACGGACTCGACCTTCCGACCGTCACGATCGAACCGGGTCGCGCCCTTGTTGGTCCAGCCGGGGTGGCAGTGTATGAAGTGGGAGCGCGCAAGCGTTTACAGGACATTCGAACCTACGTTTCAGTCGATGGCGGGATGGCAGACAATATCCGGCCATCGCTTTACGAAGCGTTGTACACAGCTGATCTCGTTGGTTCGGCAGCTGGCAGAGCTCGTGAAATCGTGACGATTGCCGGCAAATACTGTGAGTCCGGAGATCTGTTGATCGAGCATATCGACCTACCCGGTCTGGTTCCGGGCGATCTACTGGCGATTCCCGCAGCTGGTGCCTACTGTTATGCCATGTCCAGCAACTACAATTACGCGAAACGGCCGCCGATCGTCTTTATCGAAAGCGGAACGGCGACTGTGGTTCGTCGGCGCGAAACGTATGAGGATCTGGTTCGGCTCGATGTCACATGATGCAGGGATACTGCGTTGTACGTCTCAGTGGAGAGACATTTTGTCATCAAGTCCCACCGACGAGACTCAGCATCGATCGTGCTGCCTTCGCACCACCTCACGGGCGTGCGAAGTTTTGTGTTCTCTGCTGTCACCGGTGGCCAGGTATGTCTCTCACGTCCGAGCTGGAGGGTTCGGAAACCGGAACGAGCATACCGACTCGAGTGATTCATCAGATTTCTGAACTGCACTGCGTCATCGACGTCGCGGTCCACAGCCCGAACGGGAGCCAAACCCAGTGACCGATGCCCGTAACCCAACCATATCCGAAGAAATCGACAGCGGAATCGCGATCGAGGCCCTGATCGAGAATCTGCCGGAAACCACCGAAGGTTCCGATTCCGCAGAGTCGACTCTGGCCCTGCGATTGGCGCAACTGAGCACGCTCGTTTCCGACCGGACCCCGGTCGGCGATGTCGAGATCGAGATTCCTGACGAACTCGAGTTCGACGAGATCGAGGACAATAATCCGGCCAACGATTCCAGCATTACCACTGCGGCCATTGCCGAGAGCGATCTGTCCGGGATCAGCCTGGACGATCCGGTTCGCATGTACCTGCGCGAAATCGGCCGGGTGCAATTATTGACCGGTGCCCGCGAGGTCGAACTTTCCAAAGCCATGGAGCGTGGCGAGTACCTCAACCAGATCATCGAACAGTTGAGCGGTGGCGACGATACCGAACCATCGGCCACCGTCGTCGGAATGGCGATCTATCACGCATTTCGTGCCGGTTGGCCCGCCGTTGCCGATTTCTGGAAGTTGACCCATCCCGATCAGGAGATGATTGGCAAGTCGACAGTTCTCGAACAGGTCCTTCCAATCACTCGATACAGCGAAAAGGAAATCGAAACCGCGAGTTCGCAGAACGGTCTGCGCCCGGAATCGTTGGAGGAGCATCTTCGTATTCGCACCGTCGAGTGGGAGCTGTTACCGGCACCGGTGCAATCGGCGCTGCAAACCATGGAATCCTGGCCAACCGATGAATCGGTGATGGCGATCTTCTCCCAGCGCGAATTGCGACAAACTCGCCAGTGGCGCGAGATGCAGACAGCCGGTCGGCGCGCCAAGGTTGCCCTGACCGAGGCTAATCTTCGTCTCGTTGTTTCTGTGGCCAAGAAGTACGTCGGTCGTGGCATGAACATGCTCGATCTGATTCAGGAAGGCAACCTCGGCCTGATCCGGGCGGTCGAAAAGTTCCAGTATCACAAGGGATTCAAGTTCAGCACCTACGCCACCTG
>JBBJOX010000120.1:0-7379 GCA_037724245.1 Thermomicrobiales bacterium
TGCCCAATGCACAACGTTTGACTCTGATATCCCTCGGCAGTGACGGTCGTTCGCATAATTGTATTCGTTTACAATCTGAACGAAAAGAGTTTCCAATTTTTCTCATGAAGGGGCAAGAAATGTCGAATGGCCTGCAATTGCCTGGATTCTCGTGAGGAACGAGATGTTTCTGCCCTTTTCTTGACGTTCGACAAGGGCAATGGTAGTTTGGCACTCTCATTAGTTCGTTCGTAGAACCAAAGACACAAGTGGATATATTTCTGGTGAAGGAGGGTGAAGATTCCGTCATACAGTCGAAGGAGGAGAACAGCTCGGGTCCTTTGAATCGACGTGTATGTATCGCTACCGGGTCTCACGGCAACACGATGTTAACCAACAGGAGGCGACCATGAACTCGCATAACCCGGAACGTGCATCTCTGAATCGGCGACGGCTCGTCCAATCCTCTGCACTCGCTGCCGCCGGAATTGCTACATGGTCTTCGCTACCGCAGGTGAGCGCACAGACTCCCGTCGTCACACCGGCCGCCGAATCCCCGTTGCTGACGGAAATGGTTGCGGCGGGAACGATCCCGGCTCTGGCCGATCGACTTCCCGCCAATCCGTGTGTGATCGCACCGCTCTCGGAAGTGGGAACCTACGGCGGTACGATTCGCCGGGCTCAGCAAGTCGCGGAAGATACAACCGGAATCCTCGCCCTGTCGCGTGCTTCTCTCGTTGAGTGGAGTGTCGGAACCGAACTCGTGGCCACCCCCGCGCTCGCCGAATCCTGGGATCTCAGTGAGGATGGCCTCGTCTACACATTCCATCTTCGGGCTGGAACGAAATGGTCCGACGGCGAGCCATTCACTGCGGACGATCTGGTTTTCTGGTACGAATCGATTGCCAGCAACGTCGATCTGACCGTGGCATTCCCGGTCTGGCTGCAGTCCAATGGAGAACCATGCGTTATTGCCAAGGTTGACGAAGTCACCGTTACGTTCACATTTGCGGCACCTAACAGTCTCCTGCCTCGATTCCTTGCCTTCCCGGGACAGGGCACCACATTGATCGTGCCAAAGCACTATCTCAGTCAGTTTCATCCGGACATTGCCGGCGTCGATGTGGTCAACAAGCTCGTCTCGGACGCCGGATTCCAGACGTGGAAAGAGTTCTTCGAGGCGAAGAACAATACGTGGACCAATGCCGATCGACCAGTGCTAGGCGCCTGGAAGATCGCTCAGGCTGTCAGCGGCGGAACTACCAGGGCTGTTGCCGAGCGAAATCCCTTCTACTGGAAGGTGGACACGGCCGGGAATCAACTTCCGTATATTGACTCGCTGGTCTTCGATGTCCTCGATAAGGCCTCGATCGTGCTTCGCGCGGCGAACGGTGAAATCGACATGCAGTACAAGTTCCTCGGGTTTGGGGATGTGCCGGTGCTGCAAGGCGGCGCAGAGGAAAAGGACTTCACGGTTGCGCAGTGGCAGTCGGATGCGCCGTGGATCGGCATGTACATGAATCAGACGCATCTCGACCCAACGATGCGGACGCTGATGCAGAACATCGACTTCAGGGCCGGTCTCTCCCACGCAATCAATCGTGACGAGATGAACCAGTTGCTTTACCTTGGTCTCGGTGGAACGCAGCATCCCTGCGCTGTTCCGGGCGATCCGTATTATGTCGAAGGTTACGGTTATAAATTCACCGAATTCAATCTGGACACGGCCAACCAGTTACTGGACACGGCGGGTGTGCCCAAGGGTAGTGACGGATTCCGCACCCGGCCGGACGGCTCCGAACTCTCGCTGACCATTCTCACGTTCGCCTATGAGACTGGTGTCAGTGCCAGCGATGGGTATGAACTGGTCAAGGGGTATTGGGAGGCGGTGGGTGTGAGGACGGTTGTCGAAATCGTCGATTCACCGCTTTGGCAGGAACGGGTTCGAGCCAGTGAGCATGACATCGCCGGCTACACAACTGCCGGTCTGCTCTGGGATATCGATCCGCTTTGGTACGTTCCGACCTCGATCCAGACCTACTGGGCACCCCTCTTTGGGATCAACTACGCCACCAATGGCGAAAGCGGCGAAGCGGCCCCGGAGCCGATCTCGGAACTGCAGGGTTTGTACCAGCTGATGTCAGTCACGATTGACGAAGCGGAGCGCATTGCCCTGGGTCAGCAAATCCTGAGTATCCATGATCAGAATGTCTGGATGATTGGCACGGTAACCACGCCATTCCAGCCAACCGTCATTAGCAACAGGCTCGGCAATGTCCTGAGCGAGGCTGTTGGGTCATGGCGCGCCGGTCATGAGCAGATCTCATCGTTCGAGCAGATCTACTTCAAGAGCCTGTAGTCCTGTCCGGAGTGCGGTTGCCATCGGCGACCGCACTCTGCTCACGCTTCGTTTGTAGGACGG
The DNA here is from genome assembly GCA_037724245.1 of Thermomicrobiales bacterium. Lineage (GTDB taxonomy): Bacteria > Chloroflexota > Chloroflexia > Thermomicrobiales > UBA6265 > JBBJOX01. The sequence continues at coordinate 2,402 of JBBJOX010000120.1, forward strand.
CATGTTTCCATGAAGTTGTACATGATGACCGACCAAGAGGGCTCTGCAGGCGTCGTCGATGCTCCTGATTACAACTACCGCACCAGCAAATACTACGAACGGGCGCGGCAGCTCGTCACCGGCGAGGTCAATGCCGCAATCGAAGGCATTCTCGAAACCGGAGACCACGAAATCATCGTTGTGGATGGGCACGGTCAGGGGGCGATCGATCTTCAGATCATCCACCCGGCGGTGCGGGTGTTGACGGGACGCCCGCTCAGCTTCGCATTTGGCTTCGACGGATCATTCGATGCGTTGCTGTTCGTTGGCCAACACGCCAAATCCAACACCGACGGCGGGCATCTCAGCCACACCATGTCATTTACCTGGGATGATTTTGTTCTCAACGGTTTGTCTATCGGTGAACTCGGCTATTACATGGCACTTGCCGGAGAATTCGATGTTCCGACGATTCTCGTAACGGGGGATCAGGCAGCATGCGACGAGGCGCAGATGCTGGTACCGGGAATCGAAACAGCGGTGGTAAAGGAAGGCTGGAAATCCGGGCCCGCAACGGACCTGACCGGACCACAGAATGAGCTGCATAACGGTGGCGCCTACCACCTTGCTCCGTCCGCGGCGCAGGATCTGATACGGCAGAAAGCGACGCAAGCAGTGGAGCGAATTGGAGACATCCCCCCGTTCCGAACCACACCTCCGTACGATCTGGTGACAATTCTTCGCCCAGTACAGCCAGGAGGTCCACGGCAGATTGCACGAAATTTCGCCAACGATCTACTGACTCTTGGCGCCATGTCGCGGACATTCGAAATCGAACCAACGGGTATGGGCTGACCATGCTGGGTTACATCGCCAAACGATTACTGATCATGATTCCGACTCTTTTTCTGGTGTCGATCATTGCCTTTATCGTGATTCAGCTCCCACCGGGGGATTTTGTCACCTCGATGATTGCCAGTGCTACGGCACAGGGTCAAACCTTGGACGACAACGCGATCGAATCCTACCGGTTGCGATACGGTCTGGGCGAGCCAATTTACATGCAGTACTACCGTTGGATGAATGGTGTTTTCCACGGAAATCTCGGCTTCTCCTATACATGGAATCAACCTGTCAATTCGCTGATCTGGAGTCGCGTCGGTTTTACGCTTCTGATTTCTCTCAGTTCGCTCTTCATGACCTGGGCGATCGCGTTGCCGATAGGCATTTACTCGGCAGTGCGCAAGTATTCAGCGGGAGACTACGCCGTAACCCTGCTTGGATTTCTGGGATTGGCAGTACCGGAGTTTCTGATCGCTCTAATTCTCATGTACGTGGCGTTCAAGTATTTTGGCCAAAGCGTCGGCGGTCTGTATTCGGAGCAATACATCAGTGCCTCATGGAGCTTCGACAAATTCGTCGATCTTTTGTCTCATCTTTGGATTCCCGTGTTCATCATCGCGATTGGTGGCACCACGGCGTTGATCCGAACCATGCGCGCAAACCTGCTGGATGAACTTCCGAAGCAATACATCATGACCGCTCGGGCCAAGGGTGTTCCAGAAATGAAGATGCTTCTGAAATATCCGGTGCGGATTGCTCTCAATCCCTTCATCAGCACGATTGGCTGGACGCTCCCTGCGGTGTTCTCCGGTGAAACGATTATCGGGGTAGTGCTGAATCTGCCGACGCTCGGACCGCTCCTCCTGAATGCCCTCAAATCCCAGGATATGTATCTGGCCGGCAGCATCATTCTCATTCTGAGCGTGCTAACTGTTGTTGGAACGTTGATATCGGATCTCCTGCTGGCCTGGAACGATCCAAGAATCAGGTATCGATAGGTGATGGGCATGCAATCCAGTTCACAAAGCGCGGCTCGAACCGCTTCTCCAGACTCGATACCCGAGGCAGAAACATTGCTTCCTCATGAACTTCCTGCCAACGAGCCGATCGAGTACGCCCCGGACATCAGAGACGACATCGCAATCGCGTCCCAGTGGAAGCTGATGTGGCTGAAGTTTCGCAAGCATCGCCTTGCTGTTTTGGGCATGATCGTAATCATTCTGATTTATCTGATTGCGATGTTTGCCGAGTTCGTGGCGCCGATGCGGCCGACTCAGACGTTCGCCGATTACACGTATGCACCGCCGCAGTTCATTCACGTAGTCGACACCTCGGATGGCTTCGATCCCGGGATGTTCGCCTACGACTACACAACCGGCGTCGATATGGTCAATTTCACACGCACTTTCGAGATCGATACATCGACCAAGGTTCCGATCGGCTTCTTCGTCAAGGGACAACCGTACGAACTCTTTGGACTCTTTCCTATGGACAGGCACCTGGTCGGATCGACAGATCCCCAGAAGCCGGTATTTCTGCTCGGAACCGATCGTCTCGGTCGCGACATGTTCAGCCGTATCGTGTACGGCGCACGAATCTCCATGTCGATCGGCCTGATCGGAGTCGCGCTGAGTCTGGTGCTTGGTGTGGCTCTGGGAGGGATGTCGGGATATTACGGCGGCTGGATCGATAACGTGATCCAACGCGTCATCGAAGTGATTCGGGCGGTGCCGACGATCCCGCTTTGGATGGGTTTGGCGGCCGCGTTGCCGCCAGGCTGGTCCGGCATTCGCGTCTATCTCGGGATTACGGTGATTCTCTCGCTGATCGGCTGGACCGGGTTGGCACGGGTGGTTCGTGGGCGATTCCTGGCGATGCGCGAAGAGGAGTTCATTCTCGCCGCCAAACTGGATGGCACGCGCGAATCGAGAATCATTGCCCGGCACATGGTGCCATCGTTCCTGAGCCATATCATTGCTTCGGTGACGCTCTCGATCCCGGCAATGATCCTGGCCGAAACGTCGCTCAGCTTTCTCGGCCTGGGATTGCGACCTCCGACAGTCAGCTGGGGCGTGTTGCTGCAGGAAGCACAGAACATCCGGACCGTGGCAACGGCACCGTGGTTGTTCGCACCTGGTATCGCGATCGTGATTGCAGTGCTGGCCTTCAATTTTATGGGCGATGGTCTCCGCGACGCCGCCGATCCCTACAACTAGAAGGGTGACCATGGCCGAACTGGTACTCGAGGTCAAGGGCCTCCAGACGCATTACAAACTGGATCAGGGAATCGTCAAATCGGTCGAGCACGTCGATCTCGACGTCTACCGAGGCAAAACGCTCTGCATCGTCGGCGAAAGTGGAAGCGGCAAAAGTGTGACGGCGCGATCGATTCTGGGTCTGGTCGATGCACCAGGCCGGATCGTCGGTGGTGAGATTCTGCTGCACTCCGACAAGGAAGGCGGAGAAACGGTCGATCTCGTTGGGCTCGAAAGTCATGGCAAGCAGATTCGGCAGATTCGTGGCAAGGATATCGCCATGATCTTTCAGGAGCCGATGACATCGTTGAGCCCGGTTCACACCGTTGGCAACCAAATTGAAGAAGCCGTATTGCTGCACACGAATGTCAGCAAGCGCGAAGCGCGCGAACTGGCGATCGTGGCGCTGCGACAGGTTGGTATTCCTCGTCCGGAAACCCGTCTCGATACCTATCCCTTCCAGTTGAGTGGCGGGATGCGACAACGGTGCATGATCGCGATGGCATTGGTTTGCAAACCACGCGTGTTGATTGCCGATGAACCAACCACCGCGCTCGATGTGACAACCCAAGCGCAGATTTTGCGGGTGATTCGGAACCTGCAAACGACGTTCGATATGGGTGTTGTCTTCATTACGCACGATCTCGGAATCGTTGCTGAAATTGCCGACGATGTCGCGATCATGTATCTCGGCTATGTGGTGGAGCGGGGAACGGTTCGCGAGATTTTCCACGATCCGAAACATCCCTATACAAAAGCGTTGCTGCGTTCGATACCTCGTCTCGGCGCAACTGGTGTGGATCAGCTCGAGTCGATTCGGGGGATGGTGCCAAATCCGTTCAATCGCCCCACCGCCTGTCCGTTCCATACCCGTTGCGACAGTTTCATGCCCGGCAAGTGCAATACGACGATGCCGCCGATCACCAGATTCGGCAACAATCGCGAAGTCCGCTGTCTGCTTTACGGTGACGAGGGATCGGATTCGACGGATCTGGGGGTGGAGGCATGAGTCAGGCACCATTGCTCGAGATCCGTGATCTGAAAATGCATTTTCCGATCAAGTCCGGGTTCTTCCAGCGCACCACCGGGGCGGTCAAAGCGGTCGATGGCGTCACATTCACGATCCACAAGGGAGAAACACTCGGGCTGGTTGGCGAGAGCGGATGTGGCAAATCGACAGTTGCGCGAACGATCATGCGTGCCTACGAGCCGACCGGCGGCACGATGCGTTATCACTCGGACGATCTGCCTGAGGTCGATCTGGCCCGTCTGAACGATATCGAGTTGCTGCCGTTTCGCAAGGAAATACGGATGATCTTTCAGGATCCGTTTTCCTCGCTGAATCCACGAATGACGGTGCAGGAGTTGATCGCCGAGCCGATTCGGAATCTGGAGCCGGAGACGAGCAAGCTCGATCGGGAGCAGCGTGTTACCGATTTGCTGAAGACAGTCGGGCTCCGTCCCGAGTATGCGACGCGGTATCCGCATGCGTTCAGTGGTGGCGAGCGGCAACGGATCGTGATTGCGCGGGCACTGGCGTTGAATCCGAAGCTGATCATTGCCGATGAGGCGGTATCGGCGCTCGATGTTTCGGTCCGGGCGCAGATTCTCAATCTGATGAAGCGATTGCAACGGGACTTCGATCTGACCTATCTCTTCATCGGACACGATCTGAGTGTGGTCGAGCACCTCTGCAATCGCGTGGCGGTGATGTACGTCGGCAAGCTGGTCGAATTGGCAGAGACGAAATCGCTCTATACCCGACCGCGGCATCCCTACACCGAAGCCCTGCTTTCAGCGGTACCAAATCCCGATCCGGATATGCGCGATCCCGATCGGCAGATTCTGCTCGAAGGGGACGTCCCCGATCCCGCGAATCCGCCGAGTGGCTGCTACTTTCA
>JBBJOX010000120.1:7389-8192 GCA_037724245.1 Thermomicrobiales bacterium
CCCCCGGTGTCGCTATGCGAAAGAGGAGTGCGCCACCACGACGCCAGCCTTACGCAATATCGGCGATGGACATCTCGTCGCTTGCCACTTTGCGGAGTCGTTACAGTTGCGAGGTGTTAACGACGCACCGGCATTGGCTGGAGCAGGAGCACCATCGGCATGACGATTCTGCGCGCCGGCTCGGCACAGGCCGATATCACCCCCGACTGGCCGTTGACGATGGCCGGGTTTGCGGTGCGCGATCACGCCTCCGAGGGTGTGCATCACCCGCTCAGGGTACGAGCGGTCGTGCTCGAGAGTGAAACCCCCGAAAGCACGCCCGCGCGTACGGTGATCGTGTCTGCCGATGTCCTGTTCTGGGCGGCCGAGTTCGTCGATTTGTTCAAGGACGATATTTGTGCGATCGCTCATGTCTTGCCGGGCCAAATTTTGCTGAGTGCGACGCACACGCATTCCGGACCGCAGACATCGGGAGAGCTTTCCAGTTCGATCGGCGTGCTCGATCCGCGGTTCCACGATCGCTTACGTGACGGTGTGCGCAACGCTGTGACGGCGGCGATCGATCAGCTCGAACCGGTGACGATGTCGCGGTGGGTTGGCGAACACGATCTCGGTTTCAACCGGCGTCCCCAGTTCAATCCGAACGGTTCGGTGGATCGCACGTTGACCGTGCTGCGACTCGATCGCGACGACGGCTCGCCTTCGACCATGCTCGTGCATTACGCCTGTCATCCAACGATCTATCAGGGATATCAGCTCTCCAGCGAATATTGCGGAGTAGCGATGAACGAATTGGAACATCG
>JBBJOX010000121.1:0-8131 GCA_037724245.1 Thermomicrobiales bacterium
CTTGAAACACAACAAACGCTCAGGACATCCTGTCCTGAGCGTTATCTGCGAGACGTGATGTGGTCGCGTGCGACGTCATTGTCGAGCGAACAGCATGATCGACCAAGGAATTCAGCGAATTACCTGCGCAAACCGTGTCGGGCGATGGTCGACCGATAGCGCTCGATGTTCACCTTGCTCAGGTATGCGAGCAAGCGACGGCGGCGTCCCACGAGTTTGAGCAGCCCTCGGCGTGAGTGATGGTCCTGCCGATGCGAACGAAGGTGCGATGTGAGCTGGGTGATGCGCTCCGTCAGCAAGGCAATCTGGACCTCCGGGGATCCGGTGTCCTCGCCATGCAGTCGGGTCGTTTCGATAATGTCGATCTTGTGTGCCTGTTGCAACGCCATGTCGGCGGAGCCTCCTCGCGCCCGTTTCCGGGCAGATGTTCTGGTGTTCAGAATCGGAAAAATAGCCGCGTTCAGCGACACATTTGGACACGATTATACCACGATGGCTAACCGCTCACCAAATGGGAGAGCAGAGCCAAACGTTTGTAACCGCCTCGCCACTGAATGTACCATCAATATTGGAGTACTGTCGATTGGGCAACCGCCCTGACTTTGGAGAAATTGATGAGCGTACTCGGTGTTGTAGGTGGAAGTGGACTCTACGATCTTCCCGAACTCGAAGACGTGCGGGAGACCTGGTTGGACACACCCTGGGGTCGTCCTTCTGCACAGATCGTCCGAGGTCGTTTAGGGGATATGGAAGTCGCGTTTCTGGCTCGGCACGGTCGCGGTCACATCTTCAACCCGACTGATGTTCCCTATCGTGCCAACGTCTACGCCCTTCGATCGATTGGCGTCACGCACATGCTGAGCATCAGCGCTGTTGGTAGTCTGCAACTCGATCATGAACCAGGATCTGCAGTTGTTCCGGACCAAATCATCGATCGTACCTCGATGCATCGATCACGCACCTTTTTCGATAACGGCGTCGTGGCGCACGTTGGTCTGGCCGATCCCTTCTGTCAGGCATTCCGGGAAACGATCGTCGACATCGGGCAAACAACGATCGGATCGGTTCATAACGGCGGTACTTACGTGGTGGTTGAAGGACCCCAGTTCTCGACGAGAGCCGAGAGTCAACTGCACCGGAGCTGGGGCGCATCGATCGTAGGTATGACAGCGATGCCCGAGGCGCGACTCGCCCGTGAGGCCGGACTCTGCTATGCGATGCTCGCAATGGTCACCGATTACGATGTCTGGCACGAATCGGAAGAAGATGTCTCCGTCGAGATTGTTCGTCAGGTACTGCATCGCAACGTTGAGCACGGTCAGAATGTGGTTCGGGCACTCGCCAGTCGCGGCCTCCCCGATTGCCTGAGCCGCTGCGGAAGCACGATGGACGGTGCAATGATCAGTGATCTGGCCGTGGTCGCACCGGAAGCACTTGACCGCGTCGCACTGCTTTTGAAGACGCGACGATGATTCGCGGTTACCGTCCAACCCTGCGCGCCACAGAATTCGGGCTGCTGCTGGCACCATCGTTGCTGGCGATCATTGGCCTCGTCATGATCGTTCTCGTGCCCAGACGCGAGGTCAACTGGTCCTGGGGCGAAATATGGGTCAGTCTCGCCTTTGCCGGTCTCGTGCTTGGCATGAGCATCAGCTTCGGCATCCGCGCCTTCAGGGGTGATCAGATTCTGCTGCCACTCACGGCAACACTCTCGGTTATCGGTTTGCTGATGATTCAGCGACTGCATCCAGATTTGGTTGAACAAGGTGCAGGCTATGCCGGCCTCGCCCAGCGCCAGCTGCTGTTCCTTGGGGTCGGAGCGGGCATCCTCTGGATGGTTGTCGTGTTTGCCGGTCCGCTCAACGTGATGCAGCTACTCCGGGACTACAAGTACACCTGGCTCCTGATCACGCTCGCGCTGCAGATGGCGACGTTTTTCATCGGCACCGAAGTTGGCGGCGCACGACTCTGGATTCAGGTTGGGCCGGTTCAGATTCAGCCGTCCGAAATCGTCAAGGTTACGCTGGTTGTCTTTCTCGCCAGCTACCTCGATGAGAAGCGTGACCTGATCGGAACCAGCTGGCAGCTGGGCAGACTCTCGCTTCCCCCTATCCCGTACCTTTTGCCGATGATCGCGATGTGGGGGGTTGCGTTGCTGACACTGGTCGCGTTGAACGATCTCGGCTCGGCGCTGCTCATGTTCGGCATTTTCCTGACGATGCTCTATGTGGTGAGTGGCCGACTGCTTTATGTCGTGATCGGACTGATCTCTTTCGCGACCGCGTGTTATGTCGCGTGGTTGACCCTGTCCCGAATCGAAATCCGCGTTCAGAACTGGCTTAATCCATGGTCCAAGGATCCGTATGAAAGCGGATATCAGCAGATACAGTCCGATTACGCCTTGTCCAGCGGAGGACTATTCGGAAGTGGCTTCGGCCAAGGGAGTCCAGCGCTGATCCCGCAAGTCCATTCTGACTTTGTGTTCTCGGCCATTGGTGAAGAGCTGGGCTTGCTCGGAACCTTGGCGGTGCTGGCGCTCTACCTGTTGCTGGTCATGCGCGGATTCATGATTGCCGTACGCGCGAGAGACGGATTTGTTCAACTGCTCGCCACCGGACTCTCGGCAACACTGGCAATTCAGACGATTATCATCATCGGTGGCGTAACCCGGCTCATTCCTCTAACTGGAATCACCCTCCCGTTCATCTCGTTTGGAGGTAGTTCCCTGCTCAGCAACTTTGCCATCATCGGGCTCCTGCTCTATCTCTCGAATCTGCCAAAACGGGTTTGACCCAGACGGAGATTGTTATGCGCGTACCCAAATCTTTGCGAAACCTTTCCGGACTGGGCGCTCTCGCCCTGATCGGGTTCGGCCTGTTCAGTGGTGACGAGGTATCCGACGGACGTTGGCTGGCCATCCTCGGAACCGCCTGGATTCTCCTGCTGACCGGCATGCACATGGACATGCCGGTCAACCTGCCGACGTTCAACCGGGGATTGATCCGCACGTCGCTGGTAATCGTCAGCGTGTTCATTCTGATTTCGGCGCAACTCGTCCGGATTCAGGTGGTGCAGAGTGATGCCACCTACAATCGGACGAGTCAGGCGCCCGACGGCGAGGTGATCTCGAATCCGCGAGCAAGCAACACCAATTTGAATGTCAGTCGCGGCCGCATCTTCGATCGCGAGGGAGTGCTCATCGCCGATACGGTGGGGGACGACGGTCAGTTCCTTCGAACATATCCCGACCCGGCTACAGCTTACGTCGCCGGCTACTTTTCGCCATTGCTGTACGGCTCTGCCGGACTGGAACTCTCCTGGAACGACGAGCTTTCCGGACGGTCCCGGCAATCTTCGATCGATGGTTGGCTGAATGGCCTGCTCGGACGCGCGCAGGAAGGTCTGGATCTTAACCTCACACTGGATGCCGAACTGCAAAAAACGGGAACCGATCTCCTCGCTGGTCGAACTGGATCGGTTGTGATCATGGATGCGGAAACGGGTGCGATCCTCACGCTCGTCAGTGCTCCCACCTATGATCCGAATCAGCTCTTTACCGCACAATCCAGTGATAACGACAATGCGACCGATTACTGGGAACAACTGGTCGCCAATCCAGACAGTCCGCTTCTCCTGCGTAGCACGATGGGCCTGTACACGCCTGGATCCACCTTCAAAACGATTACTGCCGCTGCCGCGCTTGAACGCAATATTGCCGATCCAGACTCGGTCTATGAGGACAATGGCAGCATCGTGATCGATGGTCGCGAGCTCGTCGAGAACAATCGGCCGGACGACAACAAGGATCAGTGGACGCTCGAGGAAGGTGTCGGCTGGTCACTCAACGTCGTTCTGGCCCAGGTGGGCTTGCAGATCGGTGCCGACGGATTCTGGGAATCGGCAACTTTCTTTGGAATTGGCGAGGACGTTCCGTTCGATCTTCAGGTAGCTCAAGGGCAGATCGCGGGCGATCGTGACTTTCTCGATAGCCAGAACGCCCTGGCCGACACCGCATTCGGGCAAGGTGAGCTCCTCGTTTCTCCGATCCAGATGGTCATGGTTGCGGCCTGCTTTAACAACGGCGGACAGATGATGCAGCCATATCTTGTCGAAACCGTTGCCAGCAAGGACGGAGAGGTCGTGGAAACGACCAGCCCCGAAGTCTGGAGAACTCCGGTCAGCGAATCGACTGCCAACGATGTGCGCGAAATGATGATTTTCGCCGTCGAGGAAGGGTCAATCCAGCGGGCAGCAGGAACCGGATATGAGGTTGGCGGCAAAACGGGCACCGCCGAAACCGGAGACGGTGGAGTCAATTCCTGGTACATCGGGTTTATTGGCGATGGCACGTCTCGCTACTCGGTTGCCGTGGTTCTGGAAGATGATTCCTCGGGATTGGGAACAGCTGTCGATATCGGAACCCAAATGCTCGTCGAAACAATCGATAACTCTCTAAATAATTAATCACCAATTAGTGCGTACGTACGCATAGTTTCTCATGCGCAGAAAGTAGCCCGGATTCCCATAAAATGGTAAAATAGGAGCATGTCAGGGAACCCTTCAGTGCTTGCCCGCCGAGCCCGAAAGCATCGCTTCTACAATATCGTTCGGCGCTCACTTGCTTCCCTGCCAGTCGATGTCCAGCAGATGCTCGATAACGTCGCCATTGTGATCGAGGAAGAACCGGGGCCGTCGCACCGGGACGACATCCGGGCGCAAGGTGACGACGAAGAAATGTTTGGGCTCTACCAGGGAATACCCAGATCTGAACGCGACTCGGGATACGGCATGGTAACCCCTGATCAGATCACGATATTCTCTGGGCCTCTCGAGCGTGCCTGTCGAACGCAGTCGGAACTGATCGAGCAAGTGAGGATCACTGTGCTTCATGAACTTGGTCATCATCTCGGATTTGATGAAGACGGCCTCGACGCGATGGGACTCTCGTGAATCAAGCTTCACCGCAAAAACAGGGTCGAATGTCTCGCAAGGATGCGAGCAAGGATGTCCTCAACGGCGTCGTCCAGACGATTGCCAACGGTCTTTCGCTTGTCCTCGCGCGACCTTTGCTGATGATCGTGCCGCTCATCATGGATCTCGTGCTCTGGCTCGCCTGGCAGATCTCTCCCAAACCGTTCACCAACTGGCTGAGCAGGGAAATGGAGAGCAATGGCGGATCAGATGGTCCTGCAGTGGCAGAGGAAGTACTCGCCTTTGGCGAACGAGCCCGCGTCAATGACCTCGCCGCAGCTATGGTACCGTCGGTCTTTAGCGGTCTTCCCAAGGATTCGATCATCAGCCTGCTGCTGACCATATTCACACCCGGCCTCGCTCGGGGCGTTGATCGTGGAAATGTGTTCGACGATTGGGAGAATGGCCTGCTTTCGACCCTGACACCGCAGAACGGATTCGGTGTCTTCTTTCTGTCAATTGTGCTGCTTGCCGTTTCGACCTTCTTCGCCGTGCTCTTCAAGGTTCCCCAGGCGCGCATCATCCGTGAGGAACCGATGACGCCATCCGCTCTGACACGAGATATATTCGCGACCTGGTGGAGGTTGGCGCTGTTGCTCGCTCTGATTGTTAGCATCTTTCTGGTGGTGATCTTCCCCATCCTTCTGATTCTCGGGGTTCTTTACCTTCTCGGCATCAATCTTGTCGCCATCCTTGTTTTGGGGCTGTTCGTTTTCGGCGGAATGGCCGCCATGTACACCTTCTTCGCCATGGACGCGATCGTGCTCAATCGGTTCGGACCTGTACAGAGTCTATCCGTAAGTTTTGCGGTGGTTCGGGGAAATTTCGGACCAACATTTCGCTTTGCCGTTGTTTCATTGCTCATCGCGACCGGAGTCATTCGGGTTTGGGATGTGCTTATTGAGAATCCACCCGGGATCGCTATCGCTCTCGTTGCCAACGCGTTTCTGGGAACCGGTCTCTCTATTGCCAGTCTGATGTTCTTCCAGGATCGCTTTCGCCGGCTCGACCCTGTCGTCGCCGGAAAAGCAGCATCCTTTGGACCCCGCTGGTTTCGTTAGTCACTCAAGGAGTTACCACCTACATGGCCATCAAGGATCGACCGGCAGTGAACCAGGCGTATGGTGCCGAGCAAATTCAAGTTCTCGAGGGCCTCGAAGCCGTTCGCAAGCGCCCCGGCATGTACATTGGCAGCACCGACCAACGCGGCCTGCACCACCTCGTCCGCGAACTCGTCGACAATTCTGTCGATGAAGCGCTGGCTGGAATCTGCGATACCATCACCTGCACCATTGGCAGTGACGATATTGTGACCGTGGTCGATAATGGCCGCGGCATCCCGGTCGATCGTCACGCCAAGCAGAAGAAATCCGCACTCGAAGTCATCATGACCACCCTCCACGCTGGCGGAAAGTTCGGTGGCGGCGGATACAAGGTCTCTGGTGGCCTCCATGGCGTCGGCGCTTCGGTTGTCAACGCGCTTTCAGAATGGTGCTCGGTCGAGGTTCGCAAAGCCGGCGACACCAGTGTCTACCGACAGGAATACTCCCGCGGTAAGCCACTCGGTGGTGTCGAAATCATTGGCAAGACCGACAAGGAAAGCCACGGAACCACCACGAAGTTCCGCGCCGATTCCAAGATTTTCACGGCGGGGCACGATTACAACTCGGACATCCTGATTCAGTGGTTCCGCGAATGGGCATATCTGACCCGTGGACTGCGACTGACCATCATCGATGAACGATCCGACCGCGAGATGACCTTCTACTTCGAAGGCGGAATTATCTCGTTCGTGCGACATCTCAACCGGAATCGACAGGTTGTCCACGAGCGACCGTTCTATGTGGAGCGCGACACCCCGGCCGGTGCCGTTGAAGTGGCACTGCAGTACAACGACAGCTTCGGCGAATCGACACACACCTATGCCAACAACATCAACACGATCGATGGCGGCACGCACCTTTCCGGCTTCAAGTCCGCCCTCACGCGAACCATCAACGATTACGCCAAGAAGAACGGTCTCCTCAAGAACGACGAGGCGTTGACGGGTGAGGATGTACGGGAAGGTTTGACCGCGATCATCTCGGTTAAGCTCGAGGATCCACAGTTCGAGGGTCAGACCAAGGGCAAACTTGGAAGCCCTGAAATTGCCGGAGCCGTGCAAACGGTGGTCAACGATTCGCTTGGCGCGTTTCTCGAGGAGAACCCCCAGGTCGCCAGACGAGTCGTCGAGAAGTGCCTCAACGCAGCCCGTGCCCGGGAAGCAGCCCGCAAGGCACGTGAACTCGTGCAGCGCAAAGGCGGACTGGACAGCTTTAGCTTGCCAGGCAAGCTAGCCGACTGCTCGGAGCGGGATCCTGCTAAATCGGAGATCTGCATCGTCGAGGGAGACTCGGCCGGTGGGTCTGCCAAGCAGGCCCGGGATCGGAGATTCCAGGCCATCCTCCCGCTGCGTGGCAAAATCCTGAATGTCGAGAAGGCACGTCTCGACAAGATGCTGCAGAACAACGAAATCCGCACAATCATCACGGCACTCGGCACGTCAATTGGCGATCAGTTCGACATCTCCAAACTGCGTTATCACAAGATCATCATCATGACCGACGCCGATGTCGACGGTGCCCACATTCGAACCCTGCTGTTGACATTCCTCTACCGGAATCTCGAGCAGCTGATTCTCGACGGCCACATCTACATCGCACAGCCGCCGTTGTACAAGGTCAAGGCCGGCAAGGAAGAGCGTTGGGTTCACTCGGACAACGAGTTGCCAAAGGTGCTCGCCGAGATGGGAGAAAAATCCGAGATTCAGCGGTATAAAGGTCTCGGTGAAATGAATCCAGATCAGCTCTGGGAAACAACCATGGATCCCGAGCACCGCGTCCTCCTGCAGGTGACCATCGACGATGGTGTGCAGGCAGACGAAACGTTCGACATGCTGATGGGTGCAGCCGTGCCGCCACGCAAGAAGTTCATTCAGACGCACGCACAGGAAGTTCAGAATCTCGACGTCTAGCCCGCTGGGCTGGATCTCGCAGGTGACGGGATAGGTGCATGACCGCTGCAAAGAGATCACTGCGCATAGCCATTGACGCCATGGGAGGCGATTACGGACCGTCCGTGATCGTGCCCGGTGCTGTCGAGGGTGCCCGGCAGAACAAGG
>JBBJOX010000122.1:0-1778 GCA_037724245.1 Thermomicrobiales bacterium
CGACTCGCCCGGCAGAGAGCACGATGAGCAACGTACGGGCAACGTCGCTCGGGGTAGTTCTTCCAAGCTGGAAAGACGCTGTCGGTCGGTACATTCCACGGCTTGCCCAGGAATTGCAATTTTCTGGTGATTAGCTTTCACGGGCGCGCTAACCTGCGGATTCCAGGAGACGACTTGTCATGAAAATTCTCGTTACCGGAGCCGCCGGTTTTATCGGTTCGAGTTATGTGCGTCAGGTCCTTAAAGCGTATCCGGAAGACGAGATTGTCTCGCTTGATTCGATGACCTACGCGGGCAATCCAGCCAACCTTTCGGAGTTCGAGCAAGAATCGCGTCATCGGTTCGTGCAGGGCGATATCGCAGACAGCGCGCTCGTCGACGATCTGATTGGCAATGTTGATGCGGTCGTGAACTTCGCCGCGGAGTCACACGTCGATCGATCACTGCTCGATCCTGAGTCATTCCTGCGGACCAACGTGCAGGCTGTTTACACGCTGCTCGATGCAGTCAAGCGCCACGGAAAGCGCATGGTGCAGGTCAGCACGGACGAGGTTTATGGCACGGTGCCCGAAGGTGAGCACACTGCCGAATCCCACCCTTTGAAACCGCGATCTCCCTATTCGGCATCGAAGGCCGGTGCGGAACTGTTCTGCCAATCGTTCTTCGTGTCGTTCGGGACAGATGTCCTGATTACCCGGGGCAGCAACACCATAGGTCCGCGCCAGTATCCGGAGAAGGTCATCCCCCTCTTCGTCACGAATGCCCTGATGGATCAATCGCTGCCGGTATACGGAGATGGACTGCAGATTCGCGACTGGATGCACGCCGAGGATCACGCTGCCGGAATCGATCTGGTGCTGCGCAAGGGTCGCAGTGGAGAGTCGTACAACGTCGGAGCCGGCAACGATCGTCCGAATATCGACATGGTGCGGCTGATCCTCGAACGGCTGGGTAAGCCGGAATCGTTAATTGCGTGGGTACCAGATCGGGCGGGGCATGATCGCCGTTACTCGATGACGATGGACAAGATTCAATCGGAACTCGGTTGGTCACCCAAGCGAAATTTCGAGCAGACACTGAACGACACCATCGACTGGTACGTGAATAATCCCGAGTGGTGGCAGGCGATCCGGCAGGGATCTCCCGAGTTCCAGAAGTATTACAACACGCAATATGGCTGGCGTCTCGAAGCGGCGACCAGTGGGAAGGAAGCGGTTTCAGGTTCATGAGTACACCATCATTCTCAACGGAAACGCTCGATGCGATTGGCGAGATTCTGATTACGGAAGCCGGTGGATCATCGACCATTCATGACGTCGTGGTTCATGGTCTGAAAACAAATCGAGACCCACGCGGTACGCTTACCGAGCTGCTCCGGATCGATTGGCCGGCCGTGTATGGTGAAGGCATGCCGTTCAAGCAGGTCTATACCTCGACGACGTCGCCGGGTGTTGCCCGCGATATTGACAAGTGGCATGTACACCAGCAGCAGACCGATCGCTTCTACTGCACAGCTGGTCGGATCGTGGTGGCGGTTGCGGATCCGCGCGAAGATTCGCCGAGCAAAGGCAAGATCATGCTGATCGAGCTGGCCGCCCAGGCCGACGGACCGGCTCCGTTGCTGGTCACCATTCCGCCGCGAACACTGCATGGGTTCGTCGTCACCAGTGATGGACCGGCGACGCTGCTGAACTTCCCAAACCAGTTGTACGATCCAACGGACGAAGGTCGATTCCCGTTCGGAGAAGCAAACGTGGTATTGCCGGACGGATCAATCT
>JBBJOX010000122.1:1788-8035 GCA_037724245.1 Thermomicrobiales bacterium
CCGTCAAGGCTTACTACGCGCGCTGACAACCTGCATTGTAGAGTTAAAAGCCCGGGCCTAGGCCCGGGCTCTGTTCGTTCCTCGATGAATCACAATTAGCCGTGTCGGGCTTCGCCGGTATCTGGCAACACGGGAGTTCAGGCGCGTTGGCACAGACGTCCGGTGTGCACGATCGAACGGCAGCGGATCCTGACGGCGATGGAACAGGGAGGCAACCTTGCGACCCAGCCAACCACTGACCATGCCGACCATGATGCCAACGCAGATGAACATAATAAATACTAGTGGCAGGTAGTATCGGTACAGGTCGCTGCGCAAGCCAAGCACGATCAACGCGGCCTCGGCGCCGAGCAAAGTCGAAACAAGGAAGTGGGGACTTCTGAGTCCATAGCGCATCGCAATCAGCAGCACGAATGGCAGTGACGCGGCGGCAATCAGTAAATCGAGTCCGAGCACGTATCCATATTCGCGTCCAGTCAGCGAATTGAACCAATCGATCACCCGGGCACTGGTTTGCTGCATCCCACCAAGATTGCCATTGTTGTTGATCCGGTTGAAAACATCCTGAAATCCGTTGACCTTGGCCGACGGGAAGGCGCGTCCCTGGGAATCCATTTCGTTGATTCGAAAGTTGTAGAGATTCCAGGATCGGCGAATTGGATCCGACCACAGGTATGGATAGGTGGCAACGAAGGCAACGAATGCGATCACGGGTTGCAGGATCAGCTTGATGGCAATCGAGCGATCGAGCTTGCGTTGCTGCGGACTGAGCCTGATGACGAGAAATCGGATCAGCAGTAACCCACCAATGCCCGCTGCCGCCAAACTCAGCAGCAACGGTGTCAGTTTGGCTGAACCTCCCAGCCCAAAGCAGATGCCCAGTACGATCGCACATGGCCAGGTCGGGCGCTTCATCATCTGGAACGCCGCGAGAAAAACCAGTCCCAGAGTTAGCAATAGCGTTTGGTCGGAAAGCGCCTGACTCCCGATTCGAATACTCAGGCCGTTCCAGGCGATGAGAAAGGCTGCTGCGAAACCACCGAGGCGATTGGTCATGCGCCGCGTGATGTAGTAGGCGGTGACAACGGCTAGTGCACCGATAAAGGCACTGGTCCGCCGGCCCGATTCCAGATTCTCCTCGTCCGGAGCGGCACCACTGATCTGATTCCAGTTGGACGCGCCGTAAAAGAAGTCCCAGACAAGATTGGGGTTCAGCGATGTGCCCTGAACCAGTTGACCCAAACCAATCACGTAACTGCCGAGCGGTGGCTGTCCACGAGTCAGGTAGTAATCCTGCCAGACAAATCCGTACGGATCAGTAATTGCATCGACAAAATACGCCCGGTTGAGCCAGCGCGACTCGTCCGGATGAAACGCAGTGCCATCGATGTGATCAAGATTTGCCGCGAACGCCATGACGAACATCGCCAGCGCGACCATCAGGTCGATTCCATGTCGGAACCAGCGCCGGGTCCAGAACGAGGGTGGACGGGACGACGTGCTGCGCAGGACCACCGGACGGGTCCGAATCGGAGGGCGTACGAGTAATCGGGAATCAGACACGCTGGTGGAGCCGCTGGCTTGGTCGGGACTGGCGTTGAGGTCGCAATGCCGATCGGTGGACTGGGACGACTCGGGGGGGCACTTTGGAGCTACGAGACATCATCAGCAAAGAACTGAGAAGGAACAGATTAACGAAGGCAATGCCCGTTCCTAACGTCGATTCGCCATAGATAGCGACAGCGAACGCGAGGATGACGATCGGACCGCCGATGAGGAGCAGGGTCGTCCTTGCCGAGCCTGCCAGACGAAGCAGTGACTGGGCAACGGGCAGGATTGCAATTGCCAGGAACAGGACGGTGATCGCAATATTCAGCGGCAAGGCAATGGACTTGACAGTTTCCTGACGGTCTGTCAGGGCATCCGGGAATGGAGCTGTGTACTCCGTGTAGTAGATGATTCTTCGCAAGGCATAGGTCAGCCCCCCGTTGACATTGCCGACTTTCAAGCGGGGATTGGCTTCTTGTTCCCGCACAGTGTCGAGGGTTTCGGCAGTCATCTGGCCGGTAGGAAGCGTATTGCTGCCATAGGAATACGTGAGGATTGCTGAATACGGGAATGTTGGACGAATCGTGACAAGCAGAACCAATCCGTCATCAGCACCGGGTGCCGTTTCTAAGTCCCAGGTGTCACGCATCTCGTCGGCGAACATCTGGGATGACGCTTCATCGGCGATCGAGTTACGAATGTAGATTACTGTCGGAAGATCGTGATTCCACAACCGACCAACGTCGTAATGGAACCGATCGTACTGGCTTTTGTCGAGATCGCCAGCCACATCGTATACGCGGTCGAAGCGTTCCGGCTTCGGTGGAACGACATCGCTGGAATCGTCGACAGGCGTCTCCATGCGGGAAGGGTCGTCGGATTGAGCCAGACCAGGAGTGGCGAAGCCCAGAATCGAACCAGCTATGAGTATGAAAAGTGCTGCGCGGGCCAATTGCCTGGCACGAGGCACAGCCTGTATCTCTACTATCACGGTCTCACAGTCGTATGCAGCGCAGGGCCGGCATATCGATCACGCAGGAGTCAGGAGTGGCCCTGCTTGATGGCGACGATGACATTGTGGGCACCGACGAGCTTCAGAATCGGTACGTTTTCGATCACAGATTCGACCTTGGCCATGAACGAGACGAGTTTTGGCGGTGTGAAGTCCGGCATCATTCCCAGTGGACGGTTGAAGAACGTGACCGCTCCACCCGCGGCCAGACCGCTGACAATTTCGCTGTCTGGAATCAGGCGTTCGGCGCCAGTATCCTGCGGTACCCGGCGCATCAGATACGGCCAGTATGGATTGCGAGGATTGTGGTCCCAAACCATGATCTTGCCGCCTGGCTTGGTCACGCGCGCCATTTCTTTCAGCGTGCTGAGTACGTTTCCTTTTTCAGCCACATGGTGCATGACAGCAACGCAATAGGTGAAATCGAACGTGTCATCCGCAAACGGAAGGTTTTCGCCGGAACCGTGAACCGTTTCGAGTTCCGGAACACGTTGCTTGACGTGCTTGAGCATTCCCTGGAATGGATCGAGACCGGTGACTGCGTAGCCTTCATTCACCAGTGCCTCGGCGAGGACACCAGTGCCACATCCGACATCGAGCACCTTGCTCCCCGGCTGCGCATGCTGCTTGATGAACCCGACGCGTTTCGCCTGATAGTGATCCATGACATGGTGGGGCAAACTGTCGTCGTAGTCGTCGGCAACCGAGTCGAAATCGGTCTGGCCGTGTGGTGCAACCTTGCTGGTCGCGTGTACGACAGTCACCGGTTCCTCGGTCTTGATGCTCATTCGATATCTCCTCCCGATCGCGAGTTACAGCTCAGCGAGCGGGTTCGTGCAATTGGAGAGCCTGCCGGCTCAGTATCAAAAGTCAGGTACCGGAGTTGGAATCTGCGCCATCAAGCGTGCGAGTCGGGGTTTTTGCGCGTGGTCCAAGGGATTTGAGTCTGAATCTGGAAATGAAGACGATCATCTGCAATCCGAGCTTGACAGCCTTCATCAGGTCGCCAGTGACGGAAGAGACGCCGACTCTTGGAAGATAGTTTACGGGAACTTCGACCACGCGTGCACCCGACGTAATGATTGTCAGCATCAGCTCTGGCCCGAAGTGACTGCCACCGACCTTGAACTGGTCCGAAATGCGCTCAAGCGCTGGCCTGGTGATTGCCCGGTAGGTGCAACCCACATCGCTCAAGTGACTGGTGTTGAAGAGCACTTCGACGTACTTGGCAACTGCCCAGTTTCCCCATTTCAGCAGGAATCCCATATTGGCGCCGCGCCAGATCATTTCCCGTGTCGTGCGCGTGCCAAATACGGCATCGCAATCCTCGGTATAGGTCAGGAGCTTGAAAATGTCGCGCGGCAAAAAGGTTCCATCCGGCTCGGAGAGCACGATGATGTCGCCGGTGGCTTCCTGAAGTCCTCGTCGATAGGAAAATCCGTACCCCTGTCTCGTTTCGAAGACCTGACGGGCATCGGTACGATCAACTTCTTCCTTTGTGCCTTTCTGGGCATTGTTGTTGACGACGAGCACTTCGTCGACGACTCCGGTGGCGAAGTATGCCTGAATGACTTCGTAGATCGAGTCTCTCTCGGCATAGGTTCCCAACACCACGGACACACTACGTCCGTTCCACATTTAGCCCCTCCCGGCACATGTTTTGCCTCGTCCGACTTCGGACGCATCCCAGATCAGGATACTAGATTTATGCGGTTGAAGACGTGAATCGAGCCTGTTGGTTGATAGCCGCCAGATTCGGAATTACGGTGGCCCGGGTATGCCCGGTCGGCGCAACAGGTAGATGTATTGGGGACTGTCGTGGAGCCAGGAAGAATATTCCTGCCTCAGCATGATGGTTTCCTCTCCCCAGCCGTGTGGAACGCCAGAGGTGACGATGTACGACGAATTGGTCGCCTTGGCGAAGAGATCGGTCCACCATGGTGATCCACCCGGCGATTGCGTCGCAATACCGGATTCCAATCCCTGATCGTAGAGATAATAGCCATCCCAGCCGGCTCCGGCATCGAGCTGCGTATAGGTGACTCCCAGCCCGATTGCCTCTTCACCCATGTCCCAGGTCGCGTCCTGGAAGATCAGAAAGTCCCGCGTGCCGGCAATACTGTAGAAAGCGAGGAAGCCGGTGACGATCCAGGCCACCGGCAAGGACAGCTTGATGTCCTTGACCGACCAGAGTGCAAAGGCAATCGCAAACGGCAGAAGTGGCAGCAGGTATCGATCAACCGAGACGATCCAGCTGGCGAAATGGAACGACGGTGGCATGATCCCGACGATCTGCCAGATTGTCAGCGAGGCGACGAGTGAGGCTGTGGCGCGTTCCGGAGATGCGCCGAGTCGGAATCGGCGAAACACGGTCATGACCAGCAGGGCTGTCGAGGCGAAAATCAGGTAGGTAAAGACCCGCCGTACGTCGTTGCCAATCAGCTGGTCTCGTCCGCCAATCAGATCCTGGGGTCCAAGACCGTGCAGACCCAGATACTGGGAAATGAACGGCCACAATCGATTGGCCGAAGCGAACGCGATCATCCCGCCGGCAATCATGATCATGAACAGAACGGCAAAGTGCAGCCAGGCCAGTTTTCGATCGATTGCGTCCCTGGCACCGGACAGGAAATGCCAGAACGTGGCCGCTGTCACAGGAATCGCGAAGAATCCCATGTACGCCAGTTCCATATACGTCATGCGGAAGGTCAACAGGCGTGTCGACTCCCAACCTGTTGACCGGATGGTATCAACGAACGCCCCCTGCTGTTCCGGCGTCCCATGCGAGAAGATCAGCCAGAGGTAGTAGCCGGCCATGATGAGAATCGGTATGCCCGCAACGCGGAGTGCGGTAATGATCCCGGCCCGATCGAACCGCCAGCGACGGGCGGTGAACAGATACAGCCCAACCGCCAGTGGAATCAGCAGTCCCTGCTGGCGCACAAGGAACGCCATGGCCGCAAAGGCCGAACCGATGATGATGGCCCGGTGCGATGGCCGCTCGAGCTGAAGCCCTCGAACGTAGAAATAGGTGGCGATGACCATCAATGAGGCGAACTGGGGATCGGTCATAAACGTGAATGCGAGAACATACGAGAGCGGGTTGAACAGGTATATCGCGGCGCCGAGGGCGGCGCGAGCCTTGCGCACGCCCATTTCGAGGCAGATCCCGTACATCGCCACACCACTGAGCAGGAAGAGAATGGTCGAGGAAAGTCGCATCGATCCGAAACTGGTCCCGAAGAACAGGGAGAACAACGCACCCCAGAAAACCTGGAAGATCAGGGTGACCACCGAGAGATCGAGAATCTCGACTCGGCCCTCCTGCAACAGAATCTCGACCGATCGTGTATAGACCCAATCGTCGCCAACCGGCACATTGAGCATGACCGGCACGATCAACATGGATATGATGAACGCGCCAACCACGGCCAGAATCTGCCACGAGTCTCGAGCCAGATCGAGCACACGGGACCTGGATTCGAGCTTACGGTCATCGATGGTTCGTGAACTGGATTGATTTTCGGAGCGGGCCGGAGGTGTCGACGAATGAGTACCGCCGCCATGGGCTACGGGATTGCTGGATGGAATGCCACTCATGAAAATAGCTCTTCGTTCACGCGCAACCTGTGGCGATTATGCTGATCAACGGTGCGCCAGATTCAGACACACATGCCTGCTCAAGAA
>JBBJOX010000123.1:0-8008 GCA_037724245.1 Thermomicrobiales bacterium
TACTGTGCCGCAGGTCATCGTTGTGAGGTACAAGGAGTCTTTGACGTGCAAATGGGAACCATTCGTCGAGTTCTGGTCGCTAATCGTGGGGAAATCGCTCTGCGGATCATTCGCGCCTGCCATGAATTGCGTCTGGAAGCCGTCGCCGTCTACAGCAGTACCGAAGCGGACGCCGATCATGTCCAGGCGGCGGACGATGCGTTTGCCCTCCCTCCGTTCGAATCGCTGGCGTATCTGAATATCGATGCGATTGTGGAGATTGCCCTCCGCTCTGGCGCAAATGCGGTTCATCCCGGATACGGATTTCTGGCTGAGAATGCCGCCTTCGCCCGGGCGGTCGAGGCGGCCGGTCTCATCTTCATTGGGCCACCCGCGGAATCCATCGAGCAGATGGGGGACAAGATTGCCGCCCGGGCGATCGCGATCAAAGCCGGAATCCAGCCGGTTCCAGGTACCACCGAACCGATTCCGGATGCTGAATCGGCGATTGTCTGGGCAAATCAGCACGGCTATCCGGTCGCGATCAAGGCATCCGGTGGTGGTGGTGGGCGAGGGTTCCGTGTAGCCCATGCCGAGCGTGATGTGCCGACCGCATTCGAAGGAAGTCGCGGCGAAGCCGAACGCTATTTCGTGAACCCGAATGTGTATCTGGAACGGTATTTGCTGCAACCTCGCCATATCGAGGTCCAGGTATTCGCCGATGCCCACGGTCACGTTGTCGCGTTTCCCGAACGCGATTGTTCCATTCAGCGCCGCCATCAGAAACTGATCGAGGAATCCCCGTCGCCCGCGGTGTCTCCGGAACTCAGAGACCGCCTCGGTCAGGCGGCGGTCGATTTGACGAGGTCGGTCGATTACCGCGGCGCGGGAACGATCGAGTTTCTGCTCGATGAATCCGGAGAGTTTTACTTTCTCGAAATGAACACCAGAATCCAGGTCGAACACACGATTACCGAAATGGTGACGGGTATCGATCTGGTTAAGGAGCAAATTCGAGTCGCCGATGGACAGCCGCTTTCATTTACAGAGAACGAGATCGTTGCGCGCGGCTGGGCGTTCGAGGCGAGAATCAATGCCGAGGATGCCGGTCATCATTTTGCTCCTTTCTCCGGTCGGATCACGAGATACGAGGAACCGGCCGGCTTTGGAGTTCGGGTCGATGCCGCTCTGGGTGAGGGTGGTGCGGTTGCTCCGGAGTTCGATTCACTCATCGCGAAACTGGTGGTCTGGGGTCGCGATCGAGACGAGGCGTTGGCACGGCTTCGCCGTACTTTGCACGATTTCAAGATCGAGGGTGTGCCGACCACGATTCCCTTCCATCTCAACGTTGTCGATCACGAGGCGTTCGTTGCCGGTCGCGCTTCGACCACGTTCATCACCGATTATCCGGACGTTTTGCCTGATGCGCAGGCTGTTGTCGCAGCGACCGGCGACGAGATGCGAGAGCCAAAAGCACTCATCGTCGAGGTCAACGGTCGGCGGTTCGATGTAGCTGTCAGAGGAGGATCACAATCTCCGGAGTCCGGGGTGTCTCCTCGATCTCGCAAGAAACGCGACCGTCGCGACCGTGAGCACGCGACGCACAATGGAAACGACCTGATCAGTTCGGTGCAGGGAACGGTGATCCGGATTGCAGTGGAACAAGGGGCAGCCGTCGAAACAGGCGACCTGATTTGCGTCGTGGAAGCAATGAAGATGGAAAACGAGCTGACCTCACATCGCTCCGGTACAGTGACCGAACTCTCGGTCGATGTCGGATCAAGTATCAAAATCGGAGGACCGGTTGCCGTCATCTCCGACTAGTGGAACCCATGTCACCGTTCTGCTGAAGGAAGCCGTCGAAGGTTTGCGTCTTCGGGCGGGCGGACTTTATGTAGATGGCACATTTGGTGGCGGCGGTCATGCCCGGGAAATTCTCGCCTCCGACTCATCGGTGGCGCAGGTCATCGGGTTCGACGCCGATGAAGCGGCGTGGGAACGTGCCGAATCGATCCGGGCCGATCTCGACAATCCGGGGCGCCTGAAACTGATTCATGCCAGTTTCGCTGACATCCGGAGTGAGCTCGACGCTGTCGGAGTCGATCGCGTTGACGGATTACTTCTGGATCTCGGGCTGTCATCGTTTCAACTGGACGAAGCGGCACGTGGGTTCGCCTTCCGGTTTGAAGATGCTCCACTGGACATGCGATTCGATCAGTCGCACGGTTCGACTGCGGCCGATCTGCTGGCATCGTCGAGTGTCGACGATTTGATACGGATACTTCGGTCGTATGGAGAAGAATCCCAGGCGCGGCGAATTGCCCTCGCGATCGTGCATCGGCGAGAACTGGCGCCAATCGAGACAGCGCGTGAACTCGTCGATGTGATCACTTCGGTGACAGGGCCGCCGCGGCGAACTGGTATTCACCCGGCGACGCGGAGTTTCCAGGCGCTGCGGATTGCAGTCAATCAGGAAATGGAGCAGCTGGCTGCGGTTCTGGCATCCAGTGGGGACATTCTGGCACCGGGAGGACGGTTGGTGGTGCTATCGTTCCACTCGCTTGAGGATCGTCAGGTCAAGCGATTTCTCGAAACGGCGTCTTCGTCGTGCATTTGTCCGCCCGAAATGCCCGTCTGCACCTGCGATCATGTAGCCACATTTCGGCGCATCGATAAGCCAGTTCGGGCGTCAGAAGCGGAGCAGGCACGCAACCCGCGGAGCCGAAGCGTGATCATGCGTACCGGTGAACAGCTTTCCCGGGACGAGTCGCTTGCGCTAAAACGTACACTACGTACACGTGACTGAAGGTCAATGCTGCGAAGGTGCGGGAAAGATCAGGGACCGATGACGAGGTACGAACTTGAACATGTCCTGAGCGGGACCGGTGGTCGACTACGGGGCGATATGCCCGTGGTTGCCACTTTGGGTGAATTGCAGCGCGACGCACGGCTTGTGACTCCCGGCGATATGTTCATTGCCATCCTGGGAGAGCGCTTCGATGGGCACGATTTCGTGACCGACGCGTTTGCGCGGGGTGCGTCCGTCGCGATCGTTTCAGAGATCTGGGCGACTGCGCATCCGGACGTGGTGTCGCCACTCATCGTCGTCGACGATCCGATCCCGGCGTTGCAACGATGGGCTGGCTGGTGGCGTGATCGTCTCACGGCGAAAGTCGTTGGCGTCACTGGCAGCATAGGAAAGACCACGGCCAAGGAGGCCATCTCCGGGGTACTTCGGCAAAAGTTTCGGGTGCATCATAGCCCGGGGAATCTCAATACCGAAGTCGGACTCCCACTGTCGATCCTGACAGCTCCGGAGGACACGGAGATTCTCGTTCTCGAAATGGGCGGCGCTTACGCGTTGGGTGAGCTGACGCTGTTGGCGACGATCGCCAGGCCGGATGTCGGTGTGGTCACCAATGTCCATCCAGTACATCTGGAACGGATGGGAACGATCGAGGCGATTGCCGAGACGAAGAGCGAGCTTGTCGTGGCCTTGCCAATGACTGGCACCGCTGTCCTGAACGGGGACGATGCGCGGGTCCGAGGAATGGCTGCACGCGCCAACAGCCGCGTGCTGTTTTACGGCCATGGCCATGGCAATCACGTGCATGTCGAGGATATCGAGTCGAACGGGCTCAAGGGATCGTCGTTCTGGCTGACGCTCAATCGCAAGCGAACCCATGTCAAAATCCCGTTCCTCGGAACTGCCGGGGTTCAGGCGGCACTGATTGCGCTTTCGGTTGGTCATGTCTTTGGCATGGATGTCGCCGAGATGATGACCGGCTTGCAGGATCGCGATGTTGAGGTGCGGTTGATCTTTGTACCCGGTCCGCGGGGATCGCAAATGATCGACGATACGTACAATGCGAGTCGCTCATCGATGCTCTCGGCACTGGATGTGCTCGGGATGGTGCCGGCCAAACGGAAAGTCGCGGTACTTGGTGAAATGCGCGAGCTTGGCACGAGTACGGTTGAGGAACATCGCGTCGTCGGTGGTCGTGCCGGTGCTGTGGCAGACGTATTGCTGGTCTATGGTGAAAAGGCTCGACCACTAGCCGAGGCTGCGGTCGAGGCCGAAAGAAACGAACAGTTGCCACTGGAGATCCATGAGTTCCGGCTCGATCAACGGGATGAGCTTCAGGACTGGCTGGAATCGAATCTGGATATTGATGACGTAGTGCTGTTGAAAGGTTCGCGCGGTTTGGAAATGGATCATATTGTGACGGCACTGCGAGCCGATACGAATCCGGGTTCGCGGCAATGACATTCTTCGATCTGGTTTTACCGTCGATCTGGCTCGCTTCCTCATCGATCATGCCGACCGACGAAGGCGAAAATATGGCGGTATCGCTGGCGCTGTCGGGGCTGGCATTCGCGATTACATTGCTGATCGGGCGCCCGATCATTACCTATCTGCGACTTCGGAAATATGGCAAGAAGATTCGAATCGAGCTCACGGAGCACATTGCCAGGGGCAAAGCGGGAACGCCGACGATGGGCGGGATCATGTTCTCGGTGTCCACAATTCTCATCACGCTGGTCTTCAACACGTATGGTCGACTGTCGATGCTATTGCCTGTCGGTGTGCTGTTTGCCGCCAGTCTGCTCGGATTCCTCGATGATCGGATGAGTCTCGTTGGCGGCAAGAAGAATGGAATGACCGCCCGATTCAAATTCATCTGGTTGAGCTTGTTCGGTGTGATCGCGGCGCTGTTTCTCCATTTGCCCGATCCGATCGGTCTTGGGTTGCGTCACATGTATCTTCCATTCTACGAACGGGTCGAGATTGGCTGGATTTACATTCCGGTGGCAGCGTTCGCCATCATTGGCTCAGCCAACGCCGTCAACTTCACCGACGGTCTCGATACGCTGGCCGCCGGAACCGGTGCCATCGCATTCTGCGCCTACGGGATCATCGCGTACCAGCAAGGACAGCTTGGTGTTGTGACGTTTTGCTTCACGGTTGTGGGTGCCCTGGCCGGTTTCCTCTGGTTCAATGCGCATCCGGCCCAGGTGATCATGGGCGACACGGGCGCGCTCGCACTCGGTGCAGCGCTGGCTACGGCGGCTTTCATGACTGGTCAGTGGTTGCTGTTACCCATCGTGGGAATTGTCTTTGTCATTGAAATGCTGTCGGTGATGATACAGGTCGGGTACTTCAAGCTGAGCAAGGGGAAGCGCGTGTTCCGTATGGCGCCGTTGCATCATCACTTCGAAATGATCGGCTGGTCGGAGACGCAAATTACGCTGAGATTCTGGCTGATTGGCATGATCGGCGGACTTCTCGGCGTGGCGCTGGCGTTGCTGTAAATGAGTGTTCGAGCCTATGAGGGCGTGCGCGCAACGATTATGGGTCTTGGTGTCCTCGGTGGTGGGGTGGGCGTCGCTCGCTACCTTGCCGAACGTGGGGCAACGGTGACGGTGACCGACCAACGGATCGAAGCCGATTTGGCTGAGTCCATCTCACAACTTTCCGAACTCGACATAACCTATCATCTGGGCGACCACGATGATCGTGATTTCATGATCGAGGGTGCCGATCTGGTGGTTCGCAATCCTGGAGTGCGGCGGGATTCCAGATATCTGAGACTCGCCCGGGAGTCCGGTGTCTCGGTCGAGATGGAGATGTCGCTCTTTTTTCGTGCCTGCCCATCGCGGATCATCGGCGTCACCGGAACCAAGGGCAAAACCACGGTCACGGCGCTGATTGGCCAGATCCTGACATCCTGGAACGCTTCCAGCTTCATCGCGGGCAACATGGGGATAAGTGCGCTGGAAGGGTTGTCCCGTCTGGTTCCGGAAACTCCGGTCGCGATCGAGTTGTCGAGTTGGCAGCTGGAGTCGCTGGACGAGCATCACCTGGGACCACACGTTTCTGTCATCACCAACTTCTCGGAAGACCATCTCGATCGCTACGATGGCTTCGAGGACTATGTCGAAACCAAGCGGTCGATTGCACATCATCAAAAGGCCGACGGTGTCGCAGTGTTCAACGGCGACGATGTTCACGTTCGCAGGGTTGCCGATCAAACGCAGGCAGTGCCGATGTCTTTCGGTGCTCTGGAACGCGCTGGAAATTCGGCCTGGAGCAGCGAAGCATCACTTTATTCCAGATTCAACGATGAGACATTGGAATTCCCGCTGCCCGAGCAAATCTCCCTGCGCGGACCGCACGGACGGCTAAATGCACTGGCCGCGATTGCAGCCTGTCATGCCTATGGCGTGCCGGAGCATGCGATCAGCAGCGGATTGATGGCGTTCTTCGGAGTGGAAAATAGGCTTGAAGATCTTGGAACAGTGCGCGGTGTGTATTTTATCAACGACACCTCAGCCACAGCTCCGATTGCGACGGTGTCCGCACTGAACCTCTTGCGAGAACGACCGGGTCACGTTTTCCTGATCTCCGGCGGAGCGGACAAGAAATCGGACTTGACCGAATTCCTCGACGTACTGGCGGAGAAGGCCACGGCGATTGTGCTTCTTCCGGGATCTGCGACTGAATCGGTGACTGCCGGGCTTGAGGCCAGAGGAGTTATCGTCGGACCGATCGCCCGGTCGATGGAGGAAGCCGTCGGACGCGCCTTCGAACATGCGAAAGCTGGAGATACCGTGATCCTTTCACCTGGCCTGGCCAGTTTTGGTCTGTTCCGCAACGAGTTCGATCGCGGCACGCAGTTCCGCGCGGCCCGTCAACGTCTTTGGGACGAGTACGGTTCATGACGACGCAGCGATTGCCTGAGGCACCAGCCAGAGTTCACTTCATCGGTATCGGTGGAATCAGCATGAATGGACTCGCCCGAGTTCTCAGCGCCTGGGGATACCAGGTTTCCGGATCCGATTCGACTGAGTCCCCGACGCTCGATGTTCTCCGTGAATCCGGAATCGAGATCGTGATCGGCCATCGTGATCCGACCCTGGCCGGACGCGCCGATGTTCTGGTGACAACGCTTCGAGCAGCGCTGAACGCACCAGACGAACTTCAGGCCGCCCAGGCCCACGGCACGATGGTAATCAAACGAGGCGAATTGATCGGACTTTTGGCAGAAGAGAAAGTCTCGATCGCAGTTGCTGGCACCCACGGAAAGTCCACGACCTCGGGCATGGTGACCATCGGATTGCGCGCCCTGCAGCAAGATCCCACGTACGCGATGGGCGCGATCCTCGCCCAGACTGGTCTCACGGTCGCTCCTGGATCGGGACCGCATCTTGTTGTCGAGGCAGATGAGTTCGACCGCGCATTTCTTTTCCTGAAACCCGATGTCGCGATCGTCACTGCGATTCGGTTCGATCATCCTGACATCTACGACACCCAGGACGATTACGATCAGGCGTTCGTTGACTTCGTCGGCGGAATCAAGCCCGGCGGGCGGCTTGTGGTGCTTGCCGATGATGAGGGGACCCGACGCGTACTGGAGAATATCGGTGACAGGCTGATGGCACAGGTCGTCAGCTTCGGAGAGTCCGGGAGTGCAGACTGGCAACTGACGCAGGACGACCGTGGCTGGAATGTGACCGGGCCGGATGGCGATTGTCACGAAGTTCGGTCAATCGTTCCCGGAACACACAATGTGCGGAACACTGTTTCGGCCGCATTAGCAGTGGCAGGTCTGGGATTCACCTTTGCCGAGGCGTTGCAGGCCGTATCAACGTTTTCCGGGATTCAGCGACGCTTCGAATTCAAGGGTGAACAACGGGGCATCGTTGTTGTAGACGACTACGCACACCATCCTGATGAGATCGCGGTCATGATCGAGACCGCGAGATCGGTTTATCCAACCCGGCGAATCGTTGCGGTACATCAGCCACACACCTTCAGTCGCACCAGGCTGCTGCTGGACGAGTTCGCGGTGGCGCTCAACGCTGCGGATGTTCCGATCGTGATGGATATCTATCCGTCGAGCGAAACGGATTCGCTGGGAATCTCCAGTCGAGATCTGATCCAGCGGATGAAGCCCGACACGATCGCGACTGGCGGTCCTGACGACACCGTCGAGACGCTTGCTGCGCTGGTAACGTCGGGGGATCT
>JBBJOX010000124.1:0-8004 GCA_037724245.1 Thermomicrobiales bacterium
CTCTCGGCAGATTTCACTGGCACCGAATCCCAGATGCGATTCAACCGTAATCCCTACTTCTGGAAAGTCGACACTGCCGGCAATCAGCTCCCCTACATCGATACGATCACATTCGAGGTTCTGCAGGATCTCGAAGTTCTGGTGTTGCGGGTGCTCGGTGGCGAAATCGATATTCACCAGCGTCACATCAACGACGATCGGAACAAATCCGTGTTCGCCGAGGGTGCCGAGGTTGGTGGATACCGGCTCTACGAAACTCTGCCCGCGAACATGAACAAGGCGATGATCTCGCTAAACCTGACGCACAAGAATCCGGCGTACCGCGAGGTTTTTAATAACAGGGATTTCCGGGTTGCGCTATCGCATGCGATCAACCGGCAGGAAATCATCGACACGATCTACGTCAGCCAGGGCGAGCCGTGGCAGGGTTCGCCGCGGCCGGAATCGGTTTACAAGAATGACACCCTGGCCAAGCAATACACAGAGTTCGATCTGGACCTGGCCAACCAGATGCTCGATGCGATCTTGCCAACGAAGAACGACAACGGGTTCCGCACGCTGGCAGACGGTAGCGAAATGGTCATCTCGATCGAAGTCTCCACCGCCGGCGTCTCCGCCCCTGTCGATGACATGGCACTGGTAGCCCAGTACTGGCAGGCGGCCGGAATCAATGCCCAGGTGCGGCCGGAAGACCGCTCCCTGCTCTACGAACGGAAGGAAGCCAACGATCACGATTGCGTCGTCTGGCAAGGCGATGGCGGACTGCAGGATGCGCTGATTGAACTGCGCTGGTACGCACCGGTGACCGGTGAATCGAATTACGCGATCCCGTGGTACATCTGGTACACCAAGCCTTCCAACCCGACGACGACCGAAGAAGAACCACCCGAAGCCGTTCGCGCCCAGATGGAACTCGTCACCCAATTGCGGGCGACGGCCGATCCGGATGCGCAAGCCGCGCTCTTTCAGCAAATTCTCGCGGGTGCCATCGAACAGTTCTACGCGATCGGGGTCAATCTGCCGGGACCAGGCTACGGAATCGCCAAGACCAATGTGCGAAACATCCCGAATCCGGTGCCGGATGCCTATCTGTACCCATCGCCAGCACCAACCAATACCGAGACCTATTTCTTCGAAGTCTGAGCACTGCAGCGTAGCGATTCCGGAGATTGGATGGTTGACACCTGATCTGCGGTTCGTACAATGCGGCGAACGAACAATTCGCCCAGAATATATATGGTCCTGATTGGACCGCCGGAACAAGGAACTTGCGATCATGGTCGCGTTACAGCGTTTGATTGACACGGATATTCACAACGGCATCGATCGCAAGCGACTCCTGTCGTTTCTGCCAGAACCATGGGCCACCCGGTTCGCTACCGGGAGGGGCGCTCCGGGAGGGCTCGGTTACTGGAACCCAAACGGGGTACTTCGTTCCGATGCCGTAACTCCGGACGGCGAACGGATCGACGGAAATCCAAAGCATCTCGGCAAGTACTTCCTCGACGTCCATAACGTCGAATACGGCATTCTCAATCCACAGAGTTCATTGCAATATGGACTCTCGCCGGAACCGGATTTCGCAGCTGCGGTTGTCAGTGCGCTGAACGATGTGCTGATGAACGATTGGCTCGAAGCCGATCCCAGATTGCGTGCCTCGGCGGTCATTTCACCGGCCGATCCGCTTCTGGCAGCCAAGGAAATCCACCGGGTTGCCCAGCATCCGGGCGTCGTCCAGATCCTGATGGGAAGTGGCGCACGGGCACCATACGGCAATCGAATCTACGATCCAATCTACCAGGCGGCCAGCGAACACAACCTGCCGGTCGCGATTCATCCCGGTTCCGAAGGCGTCGGTGTGTCCGGTCCGCCAACCGCCGTTGGCTATCCCTCCAGTTATCTGGAATGGCACACCAATCTGGTCGGCAGCTACATGTCGCACCTGATCAGCCTCGTCACCGAAGGAACGTTCGTCAAGTTTCCGAATCTTCGCTTCGTGTTGCTGGAAGGCGGTATCGCCTGGCTTCCGGCGATCCTCTGGCGTCTCGACAAGAACTGGAAGGGCCTGCGCCAAACGGTGCCCTGGCTCGATCGGCTGCCCAGCGAATATGTCTTCGAACACATTCGTATTTCGACCCAGCCGATGGAGGAACCGGACAAACCGGAGCACTTCAAGGCGATCCTCGACATGTTCCCCGCCGACAAGATGCTGATGTTCTCGAGCGACTATCCGCACTGGGATGGTGATACTCCCGATTTCGCAGCGCGGGCCTTCCCAAGAGAACTTCGCAGCCGGGTCATGAGCGAAACTGCGCGAGAACTCTATCGCCTGCCAGCTCCAGTCGCCGCAAATGCCGTTTCCGAGGTCGCTGCAGATGACTGATACCGGGACCCGAACCAAGCGGGAGCCGCAACTCTGGCCTGTGGCCAAAGTCGACGAACTCGCCCCTGGTGAACGCAAGCTGGTCGAGATCAAGAAGCATTCAATCGGCTTGTTCAACGTCAACGGCGAATACATTGCTGCCCTGAACATGTGCCCACACGAGCTGGCACCTATTTGCAGAGGGCGTGTCAGCGGAACTACCTTGCCTTCGAAACCAGGTGAATTTATCTGGGGACGTGAAGGTGAGATTCTGGCTTGCCCCTGGCATGGCTGGGAGTTCGACCTGCTGACTGGTCAGATGCTCGCCGACCAACGGGTGCGGATACGACGCTACCCGGTAACCGTTCAGGGCGATGATATCTACATCACCGTCTAATGGACGCAGGCCTCGCAGTCTCGCCGTGTATCAGACACCACCGGTTCCCGAGGGCTGGCATGGTCGCAACCTTGTCCGGATTGTCGATCCGGCAGGGCTGGCCATGGCATGGGTAAGCCCGCAGCATGCTGGCGCGATCGTCAGTTTCTTGTCTCGCATCACTCCCGATGTTCCGTGGATCACGGTGATCCAGGCATCCGCCGATCCTGCGTCGGCTCCCGCGATCTTGTTCGATCGGGTTGGCGGCGGAGTTCCGGTCTGGATGGCCATACCGGAGTGGGACCTGGTGCGCCGCGATCCGACCTCGCTGACGGTTGGAGATGCGAACGGTCTGGTCACGATTGAATGTGCCTGCGAACCTGGGCAGATCCGAATCCACGCATCGTGGACCAGGGATCTGAGGTTGACCGGCCGACTTTCCTTCGATATCAAAGATGCGACCTGGCAACGATCAATCGACACATCGATCATCCGTACCGAGCGCTCAATCGAGCTCCTGTTGTTCCACGCCGAGGAGGCCATCGCTATCGACTGACCTGTCCCCCGCTCCACCCCCGACCGAGTTTTGATCCTTCCCCAATCCGAATTCTTCGATGGAGGCACTCATGACCACGTCTCGCGCAATCTCACGACGTCGATTCCTGCAAGCGGCAGGCGGCAGTGGTGTAACCATTTTGTATCTTGCCAATGGCGGCAAAGTGGTTGCCCAGACACCAGTAGCGCCAACATCGTTCACCGAGGCGCCAGCCCTGGCCGAACTCGTGGCGGCAGGAACACTGCCAGCCGTAGCTGATCGACTACCCATCAATCCGCTGGTGGTCGAACCAACTGAGGCAGTCGGTAAATACGGTGGAACCTGGCGAACAGCGCTGCTCGGCGGCGCCGACACGCTCTGGCTGGCTCGCACCGTTGGCTACGATTACCTGCTCCGCTACTCGCCGGAGTGGGACGAGGTTGTTCCCGGTATCGCTTCGGGCTATGAAGTCAGTCCCGACAATATGACCTTCACGTTCACTTTGCGTGATGGGATGAAGTGGTCAGATGGCCAACCATTCAGCGCAGACGATATTCTGTTTTACGTCAACGACTACTACCTTAACCCGGATTTGAACGGTGCCCTCGGCAACAACCCGTTCACTGCCACGAAGATCGACAATCTCACATTCTCGGTGACATTCGAGCGACCGAATGGATTGTTCATCAGCAATCTCGGATCGAGTGCTGGTGAGCCGTGGACGCAGTATCCGAAGCACTATCTCGGCCAGTTTCACGAGACCTACAATACGACCAATCTGGACCAGCTCGTCGCAGATGCCGGCGTTGCCGACTGGATCGAACTCTTCCGGACCAGGGGCTCCTCGATTCCCGGCACTCCTTACAACGCTCTCTGGCAGAATGCCGAATTGCCCCGCCTTCACGCCTGGTCGATGACTACTCCATACGGAGACGGAGATCGTGTGACGTTCGAGCGCAATCCGTACTACTGGAAAGTCGACACCGCCGGTAACCAGCTTCCATATATCGACAACATCAACTTCGATGTGATTCAGGATGCGGAAGTGCTGTTGCTGAAGGCGAGTGCGGGTGAAATCGATATGCATACGCGGCATATCAACACACTCCAGAACAAACCGGTTCTGGCCAGCACGCAAGAATCGGGACAGTACCATTTCATCGATCTGATCCAGGCGATCATGAATACCGGATGCTTCATGCTGAACATGACGCACAAGGATCTGGCGATCCGCGAAGTCTTTGCGTCGAAGGATTTCCGGGTCGGCCTCTCCCACGCGATCGATCGCCAGGAGATCATCGATACTGTCTATGTCAGCCAGGGAGAACCATGGCAGTGCGGACCGCGCCCTGAAGCGCCGTTCTACAACGAGACTTTGGCCAAGCAGTACACCGAGTTCGATGTTGCGCTGGCCAACGAGCATCTCGATCGGGTTCTGCCGAACAAGGACGGCGATGGCTGGCGCCTCCGTGCCGATGGCACCAGACTCACCTTCGTGGTCGAAGCGGCAACCGGGCAATTCCCCGAACTGATCGATGTCGGCACGCTCGTTGTCGGGTACTGGCAAAACGTTGGCATCGATGTCCAGCTGCGACCGGAAGATCGATCGCTGATGTTCGAACGAACCGATGCCAACGATCACGATGCTGCGATCTGGCCGGGCGGAAGTGGCGTTCTCGATGCCCTGAGTTCCGGTTACATGTATCTGCCGCTGAGCAGTAGTTCACGCTACGGCGTCGCCTGGTCGTACTGGTGGACTGCTTCCGCCTCGCCGGCCGCCGAACCGGTCGAACCACCGGAAGCGGTCAAGGCGCAGTACGCGTTGTACGACCAACTGACAGCGACGTCCGATCCCGAGGAGCAGTACGAGCAGATGCGTCAAATTCTCGTCATTGCCCAGGAGCAGTTCTACGCTATCGGGATCAGCTTGCCCGCTCCGGGCTATGGCATTGTTAAGAACACGATGAAGAACGTACCGGCATCGATGTTCGATGCGACCGTGTACCCTACGCCTGGCCCATCCAACACCTGCCAGTATTTCTTCGATGTCTAGTCGCGACCGGTGATACAAAGAGGTAGCAGTGACTGCACAAGTTCACACTGAAACTGGACCGAACTATCTCGAATCGCGCGTCGATCTGAAATCGATTGGGCAGCTCCTGCTGCCGATCGATGCATGGCGCCAGTATCCGGACCGTGAAGCTCGGACGGCCTGGGAGGGTGTTCCGAAGCACCTGCGAGAACCAATTCTGCAGAACGCGGAAGCACTGCTGAACTGGAAATGGCCGCACATTCCGGCAACGATCTTCCTCGAATATTCCCGCATCGGAAATCGCATCAATTACGAGGAACTGCACTTCGAGCGCCGTCGTAATCTGATCACCTTCGTGCTCGCCGAGTGCCTGGAAGGAGAAGGGCGATTTCTCGATCAGATCATCGATGGCGTCTGGGCTCTCTGCGAGGAAACGTACTGGGGAGTTCCGGCACACAATCGGCCCCGGTTCTATGCCGGAAGCGGACTACCGGATAATGTTGATCATTATGTCGATCTCTTCGCGGCCGAGACCGGTAACCTGCTGGCGTGGACGCACTATCTGCTGAGAACCGCAATTTCGGCAGAACTCCCCATTGTGCTGAACAGGATCGAATGCGAGCTGCAGGATCGCATTCTCGGACCTTACCGCGAGCGCGATGACTGGGCCTGGCTTGGTCTCGTCGAGCATCACAACCGCCATCCCAACAACTGGAATCCGTGGATTCACTCGAATGTGCTGGCGGCGAATCTGCTGATCGAGCAGGACGCCGATGTTCGCAACGCCACCGTCGTCAAGTGCATCGAAGGGGTCGATCGCTTCCTGGCAGGGTACGCCGCCGATGGCGGATGTGATGAGGGAATCAGTTACTGGGGCCGTGCCGGGGCATCGCTCTTCGATTTCCTCGATCTGCTCGACAGTGCGAGTGAGGGCAAGATCAACGTCTATGGCGAATCGCTGATCGGAGAGATTGGCCGATACGTCTATCGCATGCATATCGGCGAGCAGTGGTTCGTCAACTTCGCCGACGGCACGGCGAAGGTCGATCTCGATGCGGCTCTGGTTTATCGCTATGGACTTCGCATTGGTGACGATCGCATGGTGGCGCTCGGTGTGGAGGGACGCAAGTTTGTCGATGTGCTGCCTCCGCGAATTGCCACGCTGGGTCGCGGCCTCGGAATCCTCTTCGAACCAGTGCCGCTGGAGCAACCAACCGCCACCCAATCGTTTCTGCGCGATGTCTGGTTACCGGGCGTTGAGGTGCTGGCCAGTCACCAGCGCGACGATACTGACGAGGGTCTCTTCCTGGCGGCTAAGGGTGGGCATAACGGCGAAAGCCATAATCACAACGATATCGGCTCGTTCATCGTCGGTCTGGACGGACGTCCGGTAATCATCGATGTCGGCGTCGAAACCTACAGCCGCAAGACCTTTAGCCCCGAACGTTACGACATCTGGACCATGCAAAGCGCCCATCACAACCTGCCAACGATCAATGGCAAGGATCAATTGCCTGGAGCCGATTACGGAGCCAACCTCGTCGAATCCTCCGTCTCGGATGCCGAATCGTCGCTGGTCATGGATATCGCCGGATCCTACGGCAGGGATGCAAAGGTTCACTCCTGGATGCGCCGCTCGACCATCGATCGGACGAGCTCGAAAGTCAATGTCGTTGATGAGTTCGAATTGTCTGCGTCAACTGCCGATCTGATTTGGAACCTGATGACGGCGGAACCCGTTGAGGAAGCCGGACCGGGAGAGCTGATTGCCTCGCATCAGGGGCGTCGTCTACGGATACGATATGACGCGTCTCTGCTGGAACCATCGTTCGAGCGGATTGCCATCACCGATGGTCGACTCCGCCCGGTCTGGAACGAAGAAGTCTGGAGAACCCGATTCCGATTGCGGAATCCACTGCAGTCGGGAACGATCTCGATGGAGTTCGGACGCGCCTGAAATTCCTTTCAGGCACGATAGCAACCGCGGGCGAGCACGTTCGGTGTTTGCCCGCGGTTGTTCTTTCCTTCCCTGCGCTGGTTTGCCTGCCTGCGTGCTTCCTGCGTCGAAGCCTATCTTGCTCGATCCGGCAACACGGAGTTGATTCAGGCGTGGTTGCAGCAGATGGCAACAGTTTCACATTGACGTTGCACGCAAAATCTATAGAATATAGGAAGTCTTCGACAACTGATTCTTCCGTTTTTGGGTCCGACATGGGTTGCCGTCTCGATTCGCGTGCGTTGTGAGCGCTGGAGCGAACGGTACGTCATGGCGAATCTGTTCCAAGGAGATCGAGTTCATGTCAGAACGTCCCATCAATATGTCACGCCGACGCTTTCTCAAGACCTCAGCAGGTGTTGGGTTCGGTGTGATTGTTGCGGCCAATGGCCACAAGGTCGTTGCCCAGCAGGGGTCCCCGGTTGCTGCCGATTACAAGGAGTCTCCGCTGGTTGCGGAGCAGGTTGCGGCTGGTACGTTGCCGGCTGTCGCCGAACGCATGCCGGTCAATCCGGTCGTAGTCACACCCAACACCAGCGTCGGAACCTATGGCGGAACGTGGCGCACTGCGCTCGTAGGTGGTGGCGACAATGCCTGGCTAGCCCGAACTGCCGGGTATGACGGTCTGGTTCGCTGGAATATCGAATGGAGTGAGTCGATCCCAAACGTCGCTGAATCCTACGAAATCAGTGCAGATGCACTG
>JBBJOX010000125.1:0-7948 GCA_037724245.1 Thermomicrobiales bacterium
ATCACCCTTGGAGCCTCATCTCCATGGAATCACTGAACTCGCGCCGTACCCGCGCCGTCACCTGGTCGGCTCGCTCGCCGCCATCGCCGCTGCAGGTGCACTGCCAAACGTGCTGGCTGCGCAGGACGCATCACCGGCGTCCTCACCATCCGCCTCTCCCGTCGCCTCCCCGGCTGCCGACGGCGAGTGGACGTTCACCGACGATCGCGGCGTCACGGTCACCTTGCCAAACCGACCGCAGCGCATC
Organism: Thermomicrobiales bacterium; assembly: GCA_037724245.1. GTDB lineage: Bacteria > Chloroflexota > Chloroflexia > Thermomicrobiales > UBA6265 > JBBJOX01. Next base: position 248 of record JBBJOX010000125.1, read on the forward strand.
GTTGCCGATCTCAGCGCTGCCGCTCCGCTCTGGGATTTCGGCGTCCGGCCCCTCGCTGTATCTGGCTGGACCATCGCTACCGATGCTGCGTGGGGCAACGTCGATCGCTCGACCCGGATCATCAATGCGTCCGAAACCACCCCCGATCCGGACAACGAAGCACTCGTCGAACTCGAACCGGATCTCTTCGTCTCCATCACCTGGAATCCGGAAGACCCAACCACCCTCTGGAGCTTTTCGGATGCGGACAGCCTGATCACCACCGAGTCGATTGTTCCGATCGTTGCCATTTCCGCAACCGGATCAGCCGAAGCCAACATGAACCGCTTCGCGGAACTGGCGGCACTCCTCGGCGTCGATCTGAACGCTCCCGACCTCGTTGCCGCGAAAGATGCCTACGATGCGTCGGTGAATGCTTTCAGCGCCATCTCTGCCCAAAGGTCCGATCTCTCGGTCCTTTTCGGCTATGTCGGAACCGATCCTGAGTGGTACGCCGCCTACACCTCGGACTGGGCCGATCTCGCCTGGTATCGAACCCTCGGCCTGAACATGATCGACGTCGTCGCCGTGGCCGGGGATTACTGGGAAACGCTCAGCTTCGAGCAGGCGCTGCTCTACCCGTCCGACGTCATCTTCCTTTCAACCCGCTCCGGAACACTCAGTATCGAAGAACTTCAGGCGCATCCGACATTCGGCCTGCATCCCGCCATTGCCGGCAATCAGGTCGGCGCCTGGAATCAGGATTTCATCATGAGCTACCAGGGGCTGACGAGCGCCCTCGACAACATGACGGCAATCCTGACCACCGCCGAAAAACTCACCAGCTAAACTGACATCAACAACGCAAACGATGGGCGCGCATCTCGTCTATGCCGGGATTGACGGACGCGAAACCGCTGTCGACCACAAGGGATCGATCCCTACACTCGGAACCATGGCTTCCCGGGCGACACGGTAGGCGCAGAGCTCGTCTCTGCCAAAATTGACGGACGCGAAACCGCCGTCGACCACATGGGATCGGACCTTACGACTGGGAGGGCATTTCTTTCAGAAACTGGAGGATCGTCGATGGGGCGTCGGTACAGAGCGTGTCGACACCCCGTCGCATATGCTCGTCGAACTCTTCGCGCGAGTTCGTCGGCCAGCCGGTCACCGTCATTCCCGCCGCCTGCGCCGCCTTCACGATCTCAGCCGACCCAGTCCTGAACGGGATGCAGGCCCGAACCGCCCCAAGCTGCTTCGCCGTATTCACGAAATCCATGGAATCCCAAGCTCCGATATATCCTCGCGGCTGGTCCGGAGCCAACTGCTGCACAACCTCGAGCGCATGAACATCGAACGAAGTCACGATTACCCCACCAGGCATGGAGCGCTGCTTGAGTTCCTCCAGCACCATCGGGACCACGCGATCGAGTCGCTGAGGGGAATCCGTCTTGATCTCGACTTCGAACGTTTCGAGATGACCAATCACATCGAGCACGTCGGCGAACGTTGGAACAACGCACGGCTCGGGCCAGTCGGGAAACGTCGACCTCGCATCCAGCGCCTGAATCTGTGCGAGCGTCAGATCCGCCACTGCGCCGGTGCCATCGGTCGTTCTATCGACGGTCGCGTCGTGAATCACCACCAGGTGATCGTCTGCCGTTAGCCTCACATCGAACTCCACCGCGCGCAATCCCAGCGACATGGCATAGCGAAATCCGGGCACGGTATTCTCGGGAGCCTCGAATCGCGCTCCACGATGTCCATGAACGATCACCTGACGTCTCCTTCAACAGTAAGGTCTGGCCTTGTGCGACCGAGGCCTGAGTGCAGTCAATTTCAGGTCACAGACAAGCTGATGACCCTACGATCGCGTCGTATCCGCGTTCAGTTCGAGATCGCGCCACACAGAATCCGGCACGATCTGATCGATACGATCGATAACATAGGTTGGACGATCGGCAGGATCGACCTGCGTGAGCGTCTGAACCGTCGTCTCACCAGTCAGTGGCAATGCCGATGACATCCCGGCGTGTATCGCCATCCGGATATCCGTCGTCAGCCGATCGCCCACCATCAGGCAATCCTCCACCTTCAGTCCCATCTGCTGCATCGCTGTTTCCAGCATGAAGACATCCGGCTTACCGAAGTGGCGCTCGCAGCGGATACCGGTACAACCCTCGATCGCACCAACGATCGCCGCCGCGTCCGGCTCGCCGCGTCCACCCGGCATCGGACAGTACCGGTCCGGATTCGTTGCGATCAACCTGGCCCGACCATACAGATGTATGGCATCGAAGGCGATCTGCAGCTTTCGGTAGTCGAACGTCCGGTCGTAACTTGCCAGAATCAGGTCGATCTCCTCCGGTACGTCCGACATCCGGATGTTTGCCTCGGCCAGCGCCTCGATCAGTGGACGCTCCGCAATCGGAAACACGACGGCGTCGGCTGCGTGTGCCTTGAGCCAAGCGATCGTCGTCGTGATCGTATTGACCACCGTCTCGGGTGTCGCTGGCAATCCATCACGAAGCAATCGCGCCACCACATCGTCCGGCCGCTTCGTCGGGTTGTTGGTGACATAGATCACTCGCCGATCCAGCGCCAGCAACCCATCGATCAACCGTTTCGCCCCCGGCAACAGCGAATCGCCCAACAGCAATGTTCCATCCAGATCGAAAATGTATCCGTCGAAGGTTCGATCGGGAGCTTCGCCCTTCCACTCCCGGGGTGTTTGATCAACCACTGTAACTCGTCGCTCCTCCACCACCATGCCATCGATACCTGGCCATCATATGCCCTCCGGCAGCGCTGGTTCACTGCCTGTTTTCCATTACGTAATTTCCTGATTGGCCTGGTCGTCGCAATTGCGCGACACCAATGCAGCGCCGCGATTCGATGTCTGCGCGTTGACGATTATTTCATCCGAAGACAACGTCGATTTAACCATCTCCGGTTGACCAGAGCGCACACTTGTGTCTGCACATACGTGCAGAAGTCAATGGTTTCGTTGACGCTACCCGCGTCGATGGCTAGGTTAGGGGCATTGCAACTCTGTGCCTGAAATTGTGTGCGAATGAGAGGACAGCCAACGGTGGCTGACGATCACGGTGCCCTGCTGACTTCGGTGGCCCGAATGTATTACCTCGACGGACTTGGTCAAAGCGAAATTGCCAACATCTTTGGCATCTCGCGATCGACTGTGTCCCGTTTGCTCACCGCTGCCCGGCAGCGCGGCGTAGTGCGCATTTCCGTGGATGATTACGATCCACGCGATCACGACCTCGAACACATGCTGGCGACCGCGTTCGGCCTGCGCCGATCGGTCGTCGTCCGGGTTCAGGATGGTTCGTCCGAAGTCTCGAGACGCACGGTCGCCTACTTCGGCGCCCCTGTTGTTGCGGAGTGGTTTCACGCCCAGCGTTCGATCGGCGTTTCCGGCGGGAGGACGGTAGCGCAACTCATTCACTTTATTCGGCCTCAAACGCAGGCACATCATGTCGATGTGGTTCAGCTGATGGGCTCGATCGGGTCTACACCGAGCAGTATCGAATCGTCTGAACTCTGCCGCACCCTGGCGCGACGGTTTCAGGGGTCTTTCCACACGATCAATGCACCGGCATTCATGGACAGCCAGCGCAATCGCGATCTTCTGATCTCGCATGCGCAAATAAAAGCAGTCTGGAACTTGCTGCCGTCACTCGATATGACCGTCGTCGGAATCGGAACACTCGAGGACTCGGTGTTTATCGAACGTCAGGTTCTCAGTCCCGAGGATTACGAACTCCTGCGGCGGCAAGGTGCCGTTGGCGAAATTTGCGGTCGGTATTTCGACACCAAAGGTCGCGAGTGCGACACGCCGCTCCGCGATCAGGTTATCAGCGTCGAGCTCGATTTGCTAAGGAACAACACTGAAGTCGTGGCCGTCACATCGGGGGCCGGTCGCAAGGATGCTCTCACCGCAGCGATGCGCGGCGGTCTCGTTCACTCACTGGTTATCGACGACACCGGCGCCCGGGCGCTGCTGTCGGGGTCCTGAACGTAACGTCATCATCTATCACGTGGAGAATGCACACATGACCAAACTCAATCGCCGAACCCTCGTCGCCGGCGCAGCTGCTGCCGGTGTCGCCGCATCAACCATCGGCTCGATGCCGAACGCATCGGCCCGCCAGGACGGCCCGGTCGAAATCAGCTTTTATCACATCTGGGGCACGCCGCCCGGTGGTGAAGCTGCGGCCACGATGCACCCGGCTGATCAGGTGATCGAGGCCTTCAACGCCCAGAGCACCACCACCCGCGTCACCTCCCAAACACCGGGCAACTACTACGAAACCCTGCAGAAGGCCCAGGCTGATCTCGCCGCCGGGAATCCTCCGGCCCTCGTCATCACCCCGTGGTCGAACATCAACTACGCCAACGAAGGGCTCGGCATCGTTCCGATCCAGGACGTCGCCGGAGACGAATACGATACGGTGATGGCCGCGATCACACCGGACGTGCTCTCTCTGGTCGATGTCGAGGGCCAGACCCTCGGCGTCCCGTATGCCTTCTCCTGCCCGGTCTTCTATTACAACGCCGACGTCCTCGAAGCGGCTGGTGTCGATCCCGCCGTGATGTTCAAGGACTGGGCATCGTTCACCACTGAAGCTCCCAAGGTTCAGGCAGCACTTGGCGGCAATCCGGTGATTGCCCTCTCCTACAACAAGGATTGGCCAGCCCAGTCGATCATCCAGAGCAACGGCGGACGCATCGTCGATGATGAAGGCGTCTTCTCGGTGGATTCACCGGAAGCCATGGAAGCAATGCAGACCATCGCCGATCTCGATGTCGCAGGGCTCTACGACCGGGGCACCACGGCCGAGCTTCGACCGTCGTTCGTAGCTGGCTCAACGGCCGTTCTCGTATCCAGCATCGCCAGCCTCGGTGGCCTCTCCGCCGAGGTTCAGTTCAAGCTCGGCACGGCACCATTCCCGCAGTTCGGAGAAAAACCACGCTCCGCATCCTCCGGTGGATCGTTCATCGGGGTCTACGCACAGGACGACGATCAGAAGGCCGCCGCCTGGGAGTTCATCAAGTTCGCCCTCTCCGAGGCGGGTTACACCATCTGGATGAAGACCGGCTATCTCAACATCACCAGCTACGAGATCCCAGTGCTTCCAGGTCAGGAAGCTGCCTACACCCAGCTCGAAGAAGGCCTGACCAGCGAAACCCGCTGGCCGGGTGCCCGTGCGAGTGAGGCCCAGGCAACCTGGGGAACCTTCGTCGAACGCATCTGGGCGAACGACGTCACCGTTGAAGAGGGCCTTGGCATGGCAATTGATGAAGTGAACAGCATCATCGCCTGATCGAGTTCTCCCGGCGGGACACTGCCCTGGGAGCAGTGTCCCGCCGGTCCGGGTCCCCGTTGTATGGATGTCAGGAACGTCGATGGCAGCAGAGAATGCGCAGCTTCACCGTGAAACAACCGCCAGTCAGCGAGGCCGGGCCTGGTACCGCTTTCGGGAGCAGGCCACACCCTATCTCCTGACCGGCCCGCTCCTGATCCTGATCGGGGTCTGGATTTACTATCCGCTGATCTACTCGGCGTATCTCTCGTTCTTCGACTGGAACTTCGTTCGACCGGACAAGGATTTCGTTGGCTGGGATAATTTCACCAGGCTTCTCAACGATCCCCGGTTCGAACGCTCACTCAATGCGACCTGGATCTACATCGTCGCCCTTGTCCCGATTCAGGTCTTTCTTCCGCTCGGGTTGGCCCTCGCCCTCTGGCCGATACGCAAATCGCGGGCACAATCCACCTATCGCATCATGCTTTTCTCGCCAACGGTCATTGCCTATTCTGTCGGCGCCGTCATGTGGCTCTGGATCTTCAATCCGCTTCAGGGCTTTCTCAACCATGTGCTGATCGATTTCGGCTACGAACGGGTTAACTGGCTCTCCGATCGCGATACCGCCATCTGGTGCGTCATCATCGTTGCCACCTGGAAAACCATTGGATTCAACTTGCTGCTCTACATGGCCGCGCTCGAAGCTGTGCCCAACGATTACATCGAAGCCGCCTCGCTGGACGGTGCGAATCACTGGCAAACCATGCGCTCGATCCGCTTCCCGCTGATCACCCCAACCTTCTTTTTCGTGCTCGTCACCACCATCATCTCGGTCAACGACGATGTCTTCGGCGCCATCAACGTGCTGACCGACGGTGGTCCGTTCGAATCGACGACGAACGTCATCTATTACCTCTATCAACAGGGATTCAAATACTTCCAAATCGGTGCCGCCAGCGCCGTCTCGATCATCGTGTTCCTGGCAACCATCCTCCTGACCTGGGTCCAGTTCCGCTTCGTGGAAAAGCATGTGCACTATGGCTAGTTTCATCACGCCAACCGGCGCCCGAAATCGCGAATCGGCAGGGAAACTGCTGTTGCATCTGATCGTCATCGTGCTCTGTGTGCTGACCATCTTTCCATTCTTCTGGATGCTCTCGACGGCATTCAAGCAGGCCGACGAGGTCTTCACCAGAGACATCCAGTGGCTACCGGAGAACCCGACCTGGCGCAACTTTCCCGATGCCTTCAACTACTTCCCGGTCGCGCAGTGGTTCTGGAACAGTCTGGCCATCTCCGTGTTGACAACGATCGGCAAGATCCTGATCAGCGTGCCAGCGGCATTCGCCTTTGCCCGTCTGAAGTTCCGCTTCGACAAGTTGATCTTTGCCCTGGTCCTCGCCACGATGATCGTGCCCGGTGTTGTCACCGTGGTACCGAACTACGTCATGGTCTCGCGGCTCGGCTGGATGAACACGTGGGCCGGGGTGATCATTCCCAGCCTGCCGCACACCGCATTCTTCGTCTTCCTGCTGCGCCAGTACATCCGGACCCTGCCGCAGGAACTGATCGATGCCGCCCGGGTTGATGGTGCCACGACCTGGCAGACCCTCGTCCAGATCGTGATGCCGAACATCCGACCGGGTATCGCCGTCGTTGCCATCCTCGCCTTCCTCGGAGCCTGGAACCAGTACCTCTGGCCACTGCTGATCCTCTCCGATTTCGAATCGAAGACCCTCGCCACCGGCATGCAATTCTTCACCTCGAACGCGGAATCAGCCCAGATGTGGGGACCGATGATGGCGACAGCAACCATCGCCACGTTGCCGCCTCTGATCCTTTACGCATTGGCGCAGAAGCAGATCATCAACACCTTCGTGACATCGGGAATCAAGGGTTAACCATGGACTATGCAGCCGCCGTTCGCGCCATGCGCGCCAAGGCAACGAGCAATCCGTTGAATCGTCGTTCCTTCGTCCTCGGCTCATCGGCCGCGGCGATCGGACTCGCCTTTCCCGGAGCCGGCCGCAGTCAACCGACACCGGTCGCGACACCGGTGTTCGGCGACAATCCCTTCACCCTCGGCGTCGCCTCGGGCGAACCTCTGCCCGATGGTGTCGTGCTCTGGACCCGACTCGTCCCGGTACCATTCGCCGAAAACGGCGGCATGCAACCCAACCCGGTGGAGGTTCACTGGCGCGTCGCAAACGACGAACAGATGACCGATATCGTGCAGCAGGGAATCGAGATCGCCAGCCCCGACTGGGCACATTCGGTGCATCCCGAAGTCAGCGGACTCGAACCGGATCGCTGGTACTGGTACCAGTTTCAGGCTGGTAACGAGCTCAGTCCGGTTGGCAAAACCCGCACTGCCTCCGCACCCGGTGCCGCC
>JBBJOX010000126.1:0-7907 GCA_037724245.1 Thermomicrobiales bacterium
AGCAGAAGCGGTTCCGAAACGAACAGGGAGGCCAGACCATCCTTGTCCCCGGTTGCGGTTTGCGCGTTCATGCTGGAGGGAGCCTGCCATTGCAGAATGCGAAGCTCGCCGCCTTCGCCACGGGTCTGGTTCTCGGTACCGGCCGATGGTTTCAACATCGAGGCTGCCGGCGTTGCAACCGGTGTGCCGGCTGGTGTCGCGCCTGGAGTGGCGCTCTGGGCGGCAGCATCTGCGCAGAAGCGCGCCATGCTGACACTCATCCCGAGTGCAGTGGCAGCACCAATGAATCGTCGGCGGGACAGATCGCCGCGTGTGTACTGTTCGAAGAGACCGGAAAATGGACCCGATTTGGGTGAGGTTGTCATTGCTGGCGACCTTTCGTAACTGAGGTGACGAGACATGCAGACACCGCTCGACGCGGCGCAGCAGTGTTCATACTAACGCGACAATCAATGTTGTGGACGCTGAACGAGGTCAGATGTGAAGTTCCCGCCGGCTGGCATCAAGGGACTTCGCGCCAGATGCAATTCTAATGTATCGACTCTTCGTCATGCATGAGCAATAATGACCATCCGATTGCCACATATATTCGTAGGGGAGTCCTTTATGGGCTCCCGCCAGGACATCAACGTTCGTCGCCGTAACGTCAGGTCCGCACGACAGGCTGATAAGGTCATTCCGATCACCGCAGGGTCCCATGAAGGAACCCCCTTCGAGATAGGGCGCTGACGTACACAACGGCCGCCCGGAAGGGGCGGCCGTTGTAAAGGTGGTGACTGGATTTCAATCGAGCCTATTGCTCGACGGTGGTCCAGTTGGCGATGTTCCAGTAATTGAGCTCGAACCCGACGCCGAGTGCGACGTTTTCCTTGATCAGTCGCTTGGAGATGCCATAGACATCTGCCGCACGGTTGACTTCCGGAATAATGACGACCTCGTTGATCATGATGTCGTTGCACTCGATCGATAGCGCGAATGCTTCTTCCAGCGTGGTTGCCGCTTTCAGCTGTTCGAACGCGGTATCGAAATCTGCGTTCACCCAGCGCTGGCGGTTGGTGCCAGTCCATTCATTGGATGCCTGGGCGATGTTGTCCCGATCGGTACCGGAGTACCAGTCCTGCAGGAAGTTGATCGGCACTGGGGTCGATGTGCTATTGGTGTACATGTTGATGTCCCAATAGAAGTGATTGATGTTCTGCTCGTTTCCGGCACCGCTATCGAAGAAGATACCGGCATCAATCTGCTCCAGCTGGACCTTGACCCCGATGGACTCGAATGCCTGCTTGACGACTTGCTGATTCTTCTGGCGGGCAGGATTGATCGATGTGGCGTAACTCAGTCTGAGCTCGACACCATCCTTCGAACGAACATCGCCATCGAGGGACCATCCCGCTTCGTCGAGAATGGCGGCTGCCGCATCGAGGTTGAATTCCCACGAGGTGTTCGGGGAGACGAACGCATCGAGACCATTCAGCGCATTCGCGGTCGGAACCATACCGTTGCCGTAGAATTCGTCGGCGATCACCTGACGCGGAACTGCCTTGTTGAGTGCCTGGCGAACCGCAGGATCAGTCAGGAACGGATGTGGTGTGTTCATTTCCGAACGCTGACCATCGACTTCAGTGTTGGGATCCGAGAAGTTGATATGAATTCGTTCAAGGCTGGTGCCAAGTTCGATTTCGAGCGTTCCCGGTCCATCGTCGCTGATCAGGCTTTCGAGCACCGCCGGTTCAACCTGAAGGTTCCAGCAGTAATCGTACTCGCCAGTCTGGAGAACGGCTCGAGCGGCGGATGCCGCGTCGCCGCCGCCCTTGACGTTGACGGAGGAGAAGTACGGCTTGTTAGCTTCGCGATAGTTTTCGTTGACCGCGTAGATGACCTGATCGTTCGGCACGAACGATTCAAGAATATAGGGACCAGTACCAATTGGTGCGGTCAGGAAGGCATCGTTGGCGTTGGCTGGATCGTCGCCGAAAACGTGCGAAGGGATGATGTGACCGAGAATGCCGCCGACCAGCGGATCGGCCCAGGCGGCAGATGGCTGAACGAAGGTGAACGTCACGGTCAAATCATCGACAGCCTCGACATTAGCGATTTGTCGCCAGGTGTCGAGATTGATCGAATTGTTGGTCTCGGTGGTGTTCCACTGCCAGGTAAAGACCACATCCTTGGCCGTGAACGGCGTGCCGTCGCTCCAGAGAATACCTGGCTTGAGCGTCACCGTTGCCGAGGTCAGATCCTCGGCCAGTGTGCCCGCGTCAACTGACGGGAACGTTTCGGCCAGTGCGCCGATGATTTCGCCGGATGGAAGATAGCGGAACAATGGTTCAAGGATGATATCGCTGCAGAGGAAATCCTTGGTCCCGGTTGCCTTGTGGGAAAAGAGCATCGTGGCGGCTTGCCACTGGATGATCCGCAATTCTCCGCCAGCGCCACGAGTCTGGGATTCGGTTCCAGTGCTTGGAGCCGCGGCGCCACCAGCTGCCGGGGTTGCTGTTCCATCCTGTGCGGCAAAGTAGAGACCACTCGATGTGGTTTTGCCCGAGGCCAGGGCCGCTGTGGCATTTGCGGCGAACACAGCCGTGCCCGCCGCAACGCCGAGAGCAGTCGCGCGGTTCATGAATTGCCGGCGCGTGATGTCGCCAGTTTTGAGGGAGTCGCAGAGATCACGAAACTGGTGCTTGGATTCCGACATTGCCATCAGACTTGCTCCTTGTACAGTGAGAAGTGATGAGACCACTCAAACGCGAGAACAATCGCCCGAGACACCGAAAGTCGGCGGCAACTATGCAATTGTTCGGTCGGATATCAGTTTTGCCGATCCCTGTTCAGCTACGCCGAAAGGCGTCAGGAAGAATGCCTCGGCAATGCCGCGATGTGTTCACCGTTAGTGACCCGCAGCCACCATTGCCTCGTCTGAGTCAGCAGTGCACCGTAGAACGCATTGTACGTTGTGGCTTATTTCTGCGACAACGCTACGTGGGTGAAGGTGCAGTCGACTTGCCAGCGATTGCAATACCGACTTGTATTCGCCATCCAAGGAAACTGGTCCGGCTCCTGTAGCCTGCAGTGTCTGGAGGGCAGATACCGATGAACCGGGGTGCACACGCACCCCGGTTTCCTGTCTGGAGCTAGTCGGCGGGAGTTCCCACAACATCGGGAACTTCAATCACTACACGTTCGGTAATTGTCAGCGCCAGGAACATACCCTTGTCGGCATGGGTTTCGCCATCCGGGGCTTCCATGACGCAGTAGATCACGTAGGATCCTGCTTCGAGTCCTTCGAAGATGGCGCTGCCAACTTCCCCGGCCTCCAGCGAAATACCACCTTCGACCGTGGTGCCTTCTGCGGGAGCGAGCACATCGAAATGCCCGGCAGCTGCAGGATCGAAACCTTCCGGAACCATGACGAGCACGAAATTGTGAGCCCAGTCGCCGGTATTGGTGACCTGGAACTCGATGGCCTCGTTGGTTTCGAATGAGGCCAGGTTGGATTCGATCACCAGTTCGTCATCGACGGTGGCGAAGCGAATGCCAATGGTGCTGAGATCGGAATCTGTTTCCGGATTGAGCAGGGAGCGATCGGTGATCTTCCAGGTGCCATCCATATCCTCGATCACATCGAGGAATCGCTCGATCTGCTTCGAGCCGGTGGCAACCTGATAGTCGACGCCGAGCGAACCATCGCCGTAATCGACAACACCCAGGACCTCGGTGAATGTGGACATCAGGCCGAATTCATTGACGCAGCCCCAGGCTTCGGAGATAGCCGCAGTCGCCGTATCGATGACTGCCTGATCCTCGACCGGCGTACCGACAGGTGCTTCTTCGGCAACGGGCGAAGCTTCCGGCGATGTCATGGCGTCATCACCACCAACTGCAGCACAGGCATCTCCTGCCGGTGTTGCATCCTGGGCGAGAACATTGACGCGAACCGCACTCACAAAAAATGAGCACACCAGCAATGCGACAACAATTGACAGTCGCGATACGTGAGAACCGGATTGCCGTCGGGAACGGCTACCTGGGAACATCGTGGCCTCCTCATACATCCGTTTTCACGGACGTTTATGCACGTCGAAGCGTCATTCTCTGGATCGCGGATCAAGACCGCTTGATCCGATTCCGCACAGGAATTGGAATGCGTACAGTGTGTGTTGCCGGTAGCCTTCGGGTCAAGGCAGATTGCAGGGCGCACATGCGGCGTTGGGCGTCGAATACAGCCCTACTCCACGGTGAATGTGGTTTGCATCCCAGTCGAGAGATGCGGCACACCTTCCTCGTCCGATAGCAGGCAGACGATGGTGTAAGTCCCGGGCTCCAGACCGGTCAGAATCAACGTGCCTTCGGACCCTCCCGGAATCGTCAGTTGCCCAACGAACTCGATACCATCCGGCAGCTCCGGCCCCGGTGTGGTCAGCAGGGTTTCGATGGAGACGCCGATCCCGAGCTCGATCACCAGCATTTCGTGATCGCCCTCGTCGCTGTTGGTTCCGAGCAGCTGAACCGATGTTCCGGTCGCTGTGTCCGGATCGAGTTCGTAGCTGTTATCGGATATATCGACGGCAATCGATGGAGTGTCAGCTGGTGCCACCGGAACCTGCGGCTCTTCGGAAACGACGACCCATTTTCGGGAGAATCCGGTGTTGACCAGATCGAAACTCCAGATGCCGGCTCGCATCTGACGACCGATGGTGTACGTGACCAGCGCTTCGGCCTGGCCCCTCCCGGTACCACGAATCTCCTCGACGCTGACAATCGCATATGGTAGCACCGGCAATGTTTCCGCGATCGCGGTGTAGGTTGCTCCGTCGATGCCTTCGTTCACACCAAGCAACTGCCCACGGAACTCATCGCCGGTCAGACTGACGACGGTATCGAGCCGGTTTTCACTCAGGCAATTGGCCAGTACCCGGGTCAGCTGGGTGATATCCAGTTCGAGGCTGGCCACCGGGGAAGATGCAACAGGACTTGCCTGTGGGCTGGCTTCCGGCGTTGTCAGGAACGGGATCAGCGGTTGCTCATCCTCGCGCGGACCGTCGACCACGGTGACCGGTGGAACCACGCAGTTAGTTGGCGGTGTCGGCGTTGCGGCACCCGTCCCATCCTGGGCTAAAGCGTTGCTTCCCACTACTAAACCCAGCAGGGAGAGAATCAGGGCGACGGCGGCGAACCCGCAGATGAATCGTGCTGAAATCCCGGACTGGCTGGTGCCGGGCTGAATCGGTGGGTTATCGTGATGCACTGATGGTCCCCTTGGATGTCGTACTCCGATGTCGCGAATCGTCTCCATTTGAAACGCAACCGAGCCTGCTCTGGTGTCGTCAGAGGCGACCCATTCGAGAGTGTCCGTACATTATCAGTTCGATTGTAGCCGTTCAGGACCGGCTTGTCTGAAATTTCGTGCCTGAACGTCACAGCTTGCGGACGACGATGCATTCGTCTTTATAGTGACCGTGGTCCGGGTGTTCAGCATGGAGTGGGCTAACCAACCATGTCACTATGCCTGCGAAACCTCTGATCCTGATGAGCATCTTGCCAGTTCGTGCCGGGACAACAGTGAAAACAATGAAGCGAGAGGGCATGGTCGGCCATGGAAATCTGTCACAACAAGACGCGCTATCTCCTGTACATCGATCGATGCAGCGCGCATGAATTTGGCACCCTTGGCGAGTTCGTGGCGGCCGACGTCCGCGTCAATGGTGAAGCCTGCGGGCTGGAAAAATATATCGAGGGACTATCCGACATCGCGGCGGCTTTCCCAAACTTCCACTGGCGAATCGAACAACTCCTGGCCGAAGGTGACTGGCTTGCGGCTCGTTTCACCGACACCGGTACTCATCGGATCGAACCACCTGGAGACCCCGCAACCGGGCGAATAATCATCAGACAGGAACTCGCCATGTACCGTCTGGTCGGTGGGAAGATCGCCGACGTCTGGGGCGATCTTTCGCTCGCCGAGATGGAGGCCTGAGACGAACGCATCGCTGCCCTTTACCAAGATGAATGGAAGTGGCAACGATTTCGTTGTGATCGATAATCGCGACCAGATCGCGCCCGAATCGGACGTGCGCGGGCTTACTCGGGCCATCTGCCGCCGGGGCCTTGGTATCGGCGCCGATGGTCTGATCCTGATCGAGAACCCGACCGCCGATCAACCCGATGTCGATTTTCACTGGCGCTACATCAACGCCGATGGTTCCGATGGCGAACTCTGCGGAAATGGCGCAATGTGTGGCGCCCGCTTCGTTGCAACTCACGGAATTGCACCGAGGAAGTGCCGATTCTCGACGTCGAGCGGCGTCATCAGCGCTCGCGTCGCCAACGATCTTGACGATCCCCGGGTCACGATCGATCTCGTCGATTCCAGTGACATCGTTGCCGATCTCATGATCGAGATTCCCGGCGACCAACCGCGCCGCTTCGACGCCCTGACGATCGGTGTTCCTCATCTCGTCACGACCGTCGACGATGCCGATGCCTTTGCCGATCGCGGTCAGTTCCATGCCTATGGACAGCAGGTTCGTCGGCATCCTGCCTGCGCGCCCGCCGGTGCGAACGTCAATCTGGTCCACCTGATCGATCGGAGCACCGTCCGCATGCGAACCTACGAGCGCGGTGTCGAGGCCGAGACACTTGCCTGCGGTACCGGTGCTGCCGCCAGTGCCATCGCGCTCACCGCCCGGGGTATTGTTTCCCAACCAGTGACGATCATCACCAGCAGTGGTCGCCCGATCGTCGTCAGCTTCGACCTCGTCGACCGTCACGCCACCGCGATCCAGATCACCGGAGAGGCGCGCTTCGTCGCTTCGGGCCACCTCCATCCCGAAGGCTGGCAATGACCCTGCCCGATCTCCAGCCAATGACGATGATGGACGATCGGCTCCGTCAGATCCCGATCGATCGGGACAGGTTCGAACTCGCGATGGAAACCTGGCGACGCGAACTCGAACGGGCCCGAACCTCCGGCGATCGTCGTCGCCTGCGAACTGTGTTGGCCAACCTCGGTTCGGGATATCGCATCCTCGGTGACTTCGAACGTGCGGACACGTGTCTGATCGAGGCACGACGACTGGCCAGCGCAGATGGTTCGACCGTCGCCACCATCGCCGCCGATATCCGGCTCGCCGAACTCGATCGCTGTCACAACCGCTACGCCGAAGCCGAACAGCGACTCCGATCCGTGATCGACCGGATCGAGGTCAGCGAATCGGACCAGTTTCTGGACTTCGCGTTACAACATCTGGGAAAGGTGTTGATCGATTCTGGCCAGTTCGATGATGCGCAACAGACGCTGGAACGTTCTCTGCTTCTCCGCAAGGCGATTCAGGATCCTGAGCTGATCGCCTCGACCCTGCAGGCGCTGGATCATCTCAGCGTGCGGCAACTCGCGGCGCAATGAAGAGGAAATCGGCATCCGGTTCAGAATCGTCCTCTTCTTCGTCCGGATCGTCCTCGTCCGGATAGACGTCGGTTGGTTCGGTATCCAGCACCTCAGCCAAATCGATGCCGAGATTGGTGACCTCGCCGGTCGCGGTCTCGAACGCCTCCAGGGACTCGTCGTACTCGGGAGAATCCGGATCCGATTCGAGGAAGTCGTTGAATGCGGCTCCGGCCTCGCCAAGTGCCGCTGTGTAGGTCAGATAGACGTCGTGAATCTCCTCGTATTCGGCGTCCGGTTCGAGGGCGTTGGCCTCGTCCTCAGCCGCGATCCAGAGATCGACGATCTCGAACACTTCGTCGAGTTCTTCGTCGGTTGGCTCACTCACGTTGAGCAATTCATAGAACCGATCGACACTCGCATCCAGATCCTCGAAGTTGGCGGAAACGGTCTCCAGGTACTCGCTGTCACTTGTCCCCGTGCTGCCACCATCGGCACCGATCGTTTCTGCCGCATCCTCGATCAC
>JBBJOX010000127.1:0-7843 GCA_037724245.1 Thermomicrobiales bacterium
CATCGGTCGAATCCACAGTGCCGTCGTCGGTCGAGTCCTCGGTACCGTCATCGGTAGAATCTTCCGTACCATCGTCGATCAAATCGTCGACCACGATGTCAACGCACTCGTCCTGGTCGTTGAGTTCCTGCCCTTCGGGACAGTCAGGTTGTGCTGCGGCGACGGGATCAATCGATCCGATCGTGGAATAGATCGACGTGAACAGCATGAAGAACACGACCAGCAGGTTGAACCTGATGGTGCGCCTCCGTTGCTTGTCACGCCGCGAGCCGTAAGAACCGTTCATTGCATCCTCCCCTGTGAGGTGTAAAGAGTCGGATTCCCGTCCGACCCGAAAAGCGCGAACACTCGTGTTCTACCGACACTGACCCAGGATCCTGAAACTTGCAACGTCCAACACCACATTTTTGTTTCCTTTGCTCTGCGTTCTGCAATCTGGACATATCTCCTACGGACATCGGATTTTTCACCGTCGAAAGTGTGTGTTTTACCGTTCGATGCATGCGCAACAAGCGCACAGTATCGAAACTTCATGACTTTCTGATGAAATCACGAGTTTGATTGTCTTAGGTACGCACCAGATGATGCGCGAGGACCCGGAAGTGACAACTCCATGGTGGCGGACGGGGGGAACGGTGGCATCGGTGCGATTACCGATTTTTACGGAGTGCGCGGGGGATGCCTACGTAATTCCTACCGGTCTGGATCACTGGGAAGCGTTGGGAAGCTACATTGAGCGGTGTTCGGGGTGAACCGGGGTGAATGCGAAAGGGCTGTTTTCGCATCTCCCCGATTCACCTGAAGTCCAAACCCGGAAGAAACACCATTGGTCTTCCGGACTCCATCGTGCCTCGCAGGACGCTTCAACGAATCCGTAGTTCTACCGACATTCTGTGCAGACGCTCCTTTCACGCCAGGTGATGCCATTGCCCCGTTATTACGGAAGCGGCACGATGAACCAGTCGCAAATGGTCTGCGCCGAAGGATCGATCCTCAGCTGCACGACGTTGCCGTCGAGCACGACCTGTTGCGTATACGGGGTCGCCTGGCCACCTCCGGCCGGAATGGTTTGACAAAAGACAGCCGGCTTACCGGAACCGGTCGAACCGGCGGCTGTCACCTCGGCCCAACC
Organism: Thermomicrobiales bacterium; assembly: GCA_037724245.1. Classification (GTDB taxonomy): domain Bacteria; phylum Chloroflexota; class Chloroflexia; order Thermomicrobiales; family UBA6265; genus JBBJOX01. The sequence continues at coordinate 1,133 of JBBJOX010000127.1, forward strand.
CGGTGCGACGGTCTCGAATTCGACCAGCGGCAAGCCCGGCTCGGTATGCTGAAGCTCGAAGGCACCGGAACTGTCGGTCAGGCTGAACTCGACGACCGTACGCTTGAGATAGGGACAGTTCAGATTGAAATCCTCGGCCGATGCCTCCCCGCCCTCGAAGCTGTCGGGGCATTGACTGGCGACAATGGTCACCTTGCCTGGCGAATCGTCTGGCAACTCGACGGTGTCGATATCGTCGATCGGCCCGACCTCGCTGCCGAAATCGGGCTCCGGAGTGGTTGTCGGGGGCGGTAATGCAACTTCGTCGATCTCGTCGATGTCGAAAATCTGCAGGCCGGAGTTCGATGTTCCAGGTGGAAACCCCTGATCTTTCAGCGATTGATCAGGCAGTTCGACTGCATTTCCTCCCTGAACGGTGTACCAGTTGCAAAACGTTGTTTCGAGATCGTCGAAACTGACTGCGATTGAGGCATCGTTGCCGACGAACTCCTGATCGTACTGACGCAGTGTCTGACCCTGTGGGCCGATAACTTCGCAGAACACACGTGGCACGCTGAAACCTGACGGCACGCTCATCCGCAACCGTGCGTTCCCTTCGGGGATTTGATAGAAAATGGCTTTGGAGGCGCTGGAGGTGTAGGTGATGGACACTCCTGCGACGTCGTGCAAGAGCATGAATTCCACGTTTGGCATAAATCCACGGCAGGTGGATTTCAGCGTGTCCGGTTCGGCTATGGACATGTCGAAGTCGGCAGGGCATTCCCAGAGGGTTGCGGTGACTGATCCGGTCGGCATTTCGTTGAAATAGGTGTTGCAATACCAGATGTCATCCGTCTTCAGTTCGATCCTGAATGCCGGTTCCTGACTGTTGAAGGTGAATGCGACATTGCGCTGTTCGGTCATCAACGCCGAGGTCGCACAGTACGCAGCACCGGGTCCGGTGTGGGTCGGCGGAGTCAGTTGCGTGACGGTGGCGAGGCCGGTCGCGACCTCAGTCCAACTGTTTCCACCCACACCGTCCGGCGAGATTATCGTGCCGTAGGGAACGCCATCGACATCGAGACGATAGGTCGCTTGCGAGACCCATCCGTTGCAGCCCGTAATCCGTTCGTCCACAGTGGCGTTGCGGATATTGAAATCGGACCGGCAGGAATGGGAGTACATCGTGATTCTGGCGGAGTTATCTCCCGAAGGCACGAGGTCGGCATCTTCGTCGGACTCGTCGTCCATCGTTGCCTCTGGTTCGGCGGTTGGTTCGACTGGGAGTTCCGGCTCCTCGGTTGGCTCCATCGAGGGGACGGGTTCTTCTGTTGGTTCCGCTGTCGGTTCGGGTTCCTCGGTCGGTGCCGCTTCCTCGAGGTCGACGCAGGTTTCGGTCTCGGCATCCCAGATTTTGCCGTCGAGACAGAGTGGCTGAGCGGCCGACGAGGCAGCCAGTATTGGTGCGGATGAGGCGAAACTGGATGTCAGGATCGCGATCATCACAAGGAAGAGGTGGAGTCGATTCTGCTGATGAAACAGGCCTGGCATGGGGATCTCCTGGTCACGAACGTATCGTTGATGTGACAGGCAATCGACAATTCGGATCGACCACCTGTGCCCAGAAGTTTGAATCCAGACGGGTTGGCCGCCATCGGTGAAGTCACCTTATTTCCGGCTGTTTCGGGTTGGAGGATCATAGGTGATATCTACGTAGCAGCCCGGGTTCGACCCGCACAGGGTGTGGTGGGATCCCGGACTGGATTGGAAATGTTCGGCGTGTTACTGAGGCAGTCTGCCCTTGCTGTGTTGGCGTGGCGACTTCGGCGCAGACACTTGCTGACTCCTGGCGAACACGCAGGTTCGCCGCTACGCATTTATGACTGGAGTGTTGACACCATATCCTCTCGGTCATTCTGACGAGACCTTTTGTCGACACACGGATCGACATCTATGGGTCAGATGAGGCTGGACAGACGGTTCACTCGGGCAGAGACGAGCTCTGCGCCTACCCCGCAATGGCGAAGCCTTACGTTGGCTGCTCGTCTGAACAAAGTTTTGATGATATTACGGATATGCGGATTCAGGGATTTCGCGGCGGGACTTCAGGTTCATCTTGCCGAGAATCGAGGCGACGTGGGTGCTGACGGTACGTGAACTGATCGACAGCTCCTCGGCGATTTCGCGATCGGTGAGACGTCGCTCCAGGCCATCGAGCACGTCTTTCTCGCGAGACGTCAGCCCGAAGCGGTCGGGAACGACAACTGGCAGGTTGATTCCGTTGGCCACGGCGATCACCGCCTGACTCCGGGCGAACTCGATCGTTTCCGCGAGCGATCGCTGGGCACCATGCTGGCGCAATATCGCGATTCTGCTGTGCTGGAGATTCTGGCGAATCTGTTCATTGGTCCAATCGATATCGTGCTGTTCCTGCCCATACACCGGGAAGCTGCCTTCCGATCGAACACGCTCGACTGCGGCCAGAATCTCGACGGCTGGTTCGAAGGTGCAGCAGCTGACCAGCAGTGCGGCCACTGCTTCGAGCCAGACCGAGAAGCCACGAGGATCACCAATTTCGTGGCGCAGGGGGAGCGTTTCCTCGTGACATCGCCAAGCACGCTCCGGATTACCCATGGCGCGGGCGCATTTTCCGACGTGATCGAGCGCGATGGCGAGGCCACGAACTTCACCGGTTTGGCGGTACAGCGAGGTCGCTTCCTCGGCGTAACGCAGCGCTTCTGCGGCCCGTCCATCGGTGTAAAGCGCGACTCCGATCATGTCCCAGGCACGGGCATGGGTTCGGACGTCGGTCGGCGACGTGGACGCTATCAGCACGTCGCGGAATCGTTGTTCGGCCTGGCGCATTCGTCCGAGATTGAGATCGATATTCCCCAGGTTGATCAGGGTTTCGTTCATTCCACGGACATCGCCCAGATCACGGTAGATAGTCAACGCCTTGCGCATGGCCCGGCCGGCGAGATCGTAGTTGGTGGCGCGAACTTCGAGGTGGCCGATCAGGGTTTGTGCCTGCGCGAGGTGCAAGGCGCTGTTCGCATTGCGTGCGGTGCCCAGGGAGTGATCTGCCAGATCACGTGCCTCGTCTGTACGGCCGAATCGGTAGGCCAGCCAACCAGTGCGGCAGAGCAGATCGAGATAGAGCCCGGTGTCGAGCGTGTCCGGTGATGTGGCGTGGACAGCGCCGCTCAGCCAACGCAGACCCTCGGCGTGATGGCCGTAGACAACCCAGTAGCTGCTGATCGCTTCGGCAAGGCGAGCATAGGACGCCCAATCACTGGCTTCGCGGAACCAGTCGAGGGCGAGGCGGAGGTTGGGATGCTCGCGATCGACCCAGCGCAGCCAGGGTTGCTGCTCGTCCGATTCCAGCTCCGGTCGGGCCGCCTGCGCGAATGCGAGATACCAGAGGGCATGCCGACGGCGAATCGCTTCCAGCCTGCCGAGGCGTCGCAACTCGCATCTGGCGAATTGGCGGATCGTCAGCAGCATGGAAAAGCGTGGTTCACCATGATGATCCTGCGTTCGATAAATCAGATTCCTGTCGGCGAGGGAGATGCAAAGATCGAGCATCTCGTTTGGAAACTTCATTGTCTGGTGCGGGCGGTGAATTTGCACGGGCAGTTCATCGTTTCGGCAGATCGACTCCGCGGTCTGTGAGAGAAATCCTCCGGCGAATACGGCCAGCCGGAGGAAGGCATCCTGTTCCGTGGGAGACAGCAGATTGTAACTCCAGGCGATCGTGTCGTGAATGGCACGCTGGTGCAGCGGCAGGTCGATCGGACCACCCTGCAGATCGTCGGACGAGACGCGCAAGCGTTGCAGAATCAGATCTGGTTTGAGATGCCGGCATTGCGCCGCGGCCAACTCGATCGCCAACGGCAAGCCATCGAGCTGACGCGTTATCTCGGCGATTGCTTCCCGGATTTCTGGAGTTGGTGCAAATTCATGATTGATTGCCGAGGCACGTTCGATGAAAAGTTGGACAGCATCGGAATCAACAGCCGTGCCGCTCGGAGTTGACAATGGCGGCACCTGAAATTCGTGCTCTCCGGTGAGATGCAACGGCACACGACTGGTGACCAGCATGGTGACGTGAGGGCAATAGGAGAGGACGTCGACGATATCGAGCGCCGCCGCCGTGAGCTGTTCGAAATTGTCGATCAGCAGCAACATGTGGCGATCGCAGGCACCGCCCCAGGCCAGCGCATCGCTGCCGGGTCGGACGACTCCCAGTGCGCGCGCAATCGAAACCCGAACCAGTGAAGGATCGGTGACCGCGGCGAGTCGAATCAGGACGGCACCGTCGGTAAATCGGCGACTCAGCCTGTGCGCAACATCGAGTGCGAAGCGCGACTTCCCGAGTCCACCCGGCCCGATGAATGTCATCAGCCGGGTCGATGGTTGTTCCAGCCGCGATATCGCCGACTGAATCAGCGTTTCCCGGCCGATCAGGGACGTCAGCGGGTGAGGCAGGGGACCGATCGCGGTGCCACTGACATCGTGACCTGAAGCGGAAGCACTGACCGATATCGTCATTCCAGATCGGAACCTCGCACACGTGCCTCGACACCGTCGAGCAAACTGCGTAATCCAAAATCGAAGAATTTCTCGAAGTTCGTTGCATCGGGATGCAGGAGAACCCTGCTGAACAAAGGATACCGTTCCAGATCAGTATGACGCGCCAGCGACCCGCGTTCCTGCGCCGCCCATTCCTCCGGCGCCAGGCCCGGCTGCAGCGACGCTCGCCGCGAATTGTTCTCGAAAATTGCCATCCCCGCCACGAAACCGGAAACAGCCATGATGATCTGGTGCTGCTCGATCAAAGGCAATCCGGTAGCCTCCATCTGGCGGCAGGCCCACTCGTAATTGGCTAACGTATTCGGTCCCAGATACGGACCAGACGCAACCGTAATCGGCAAAATCCACGGATGATCGATGTACATCTCCCAATCGCGCTGGCTCATTTCGATCAGCCCATTGCGCCACGAGGAAATGCCGTGGTCACGGTAGCCATACTGGATAGCCAGCCGATCGCACATCCGATGCACCAGATCTTCGTGATTCGCGACGTGCCGATAGAGCGACATCACGCCGGAACGCAGTTCGGCCGCAACCCGACGCATCGAAGCCGCCTCGAGTCCCTCGTTGTCAGCGATCGCAATTGCCATCGCGACGATCCGCTCAACCGTCAATGGTGATTTCGCGTCACCTGCCATCGTTGCATCCTTATTGTTTTTCCGGAATCTTCTGGGTACGGTGTACGCAATTGAACTGCGTACACTGTACCCACGAATAAGGAGGCATTGTGATTCAGGAAAAGGCAACGCGCAAGGATTGGCTCGGATTGGCCGTGCTCGTGATCCCGATCCTGCTCGTTTCAATGGATGTCACCGTACTCTTCCTCGCGCTACCGAAAATCGCCGCCGATCTGCAACCATCCTCGAGTCAGGTTCTCTGGATTCTGGACATGTACGGTTTCGTGCTTGCCGGATTGCTGATCACGATGGGCGCAATCGGCGATCGAATCGGACGTCGCCGTCTGTTGCTCGCCGGTGCGACAACCTTCGGTATCGCTTCAGTGATCGCCGCGTTTTCGACCTCGGCCGAGATGCTGATTGCGGCGCGCTTCCTGCTCGGAATTGGCGGTGCAACCCTGGCCCCATCGACGCTCTCGCTGATCCGGAACATGTTTCATGACGAAAAGGAACGCCGCTCGGCGATCGGCTACTGGACCGCTGGATTCGCCGGCGGTGCCGCGCTGGGACCCGTCATCGGCGGTTTCCTGCTCGAGAACTTCGAGTGGGGCACGGTCTTCCTGATCAATGTCCCGGTTATGATCTCGCTGCTCGTCCTCGGACCACGGCTGCTGCCGGAGTTTCGCGATCCGAATCCGGGCAAGTTCGATCCAGCCAGTGTTCTCCTCTCGATGGCCGGGCTGCTGCTGATCACGTACGGCATCAAGCACGGTGCGGAACATGGCATCGACCTCATGATGACGTGGACGTTGCTGCTCGGGGCAGTGCTGACGACGACGTTCGTCCTGCGCCAGATCCGATTGCCCAATCCGTTGATCGATGTCGATCTCTTTCGTTCGTCCCGCTTCTCGACCTCGATCGCAATCTTTACCCTCGCGATTTTTTCGCTGGTCGGATTCAGCCTCTTCAGTTCGCAATATCTGCAACAGGTGGTTGGCCTTGGCCCACTCAGGGCCGGACTCTGGTCGTTGATTCCGGGTGTCTTCGCGGCAGTCGGATCGATCATCGCACCGTCGCTTTCGCAACGATTCTCGGTCGGGTCCGTGATTACCAGTGGTCTGATTCTGATTGGAACCGGATCGGTAATTCTGACCTTTCTGCAGGTTGACTCCGGGTTGCCACTGCTGTTGTTCGGGCAATCGATTCTCTTTGTCGGGATCAGTGGTGTGGCAGCACTGGCGTCGGATCTCGTGCTCTCGCAGGCGCCGAAGGAACGAGCCGGTGCGGCCTCGGCGCTCTCGGAAACCGGAGCCGAACTCGGCGGGGCACCCGGCATCGCGTTGCTCGGAAGTCTCGGTGCCTGGGTCTATCGCGATCAGTTGACGAACGGTATGCCTGCGGAGCTTCCGCCGGAAGTGCGTGACACCGCGCTCGATGGTATCGGCAATGCCATCGCAATCGCACCGACCTTGCCCGAGCCAATTGCGGAGAGCCTGCGCTCGATCTCGCAATCGGCATTCGT
>JBBJOX010000128.1:0-7803 GCA_037724245.1 Thermomicrobiales bacterium
CCACGCGAACAGCGCGAACGGCGCAAGAGCGAACGCTCGGCGATGTACAGCGTGCTCTCGGCGTTCCTCGTGCTGCTCATCGGTGGTATCGGATTGCTCGCACTCTTTGCGATCGGCTCATTCCTCGTCTCGCTGATCTGATCTCGGCACAGCCGTCGCGTCCATTAAGTCACAGCTGGTTTGTGACCCAATGTTGGCGAACCGAAATATCTGGTTAGACACAAGGTCAGACTCTATGATGTACAAACGAACCCCTACGGTTTCCGTCGTGGCCGATCTGTTTTCGGTTTCGCACGATAGGCGCGCGCGCCTGACTTGCGCTCTTCCGGAGCAAGCACGTTGGCGAGCGTCTCAAGCGACCGTAACGACGTCTGAACACCACTGCGGATGAACGACTGGACCGGATCGTTCGCGATCCGATCGTCTTCGTAGGCAGCCTGCAGCATGGTTCCGGTGATCGTCGTCAGATCCAGCGCCGCAATCACAGGCAGCATCCGACGTTGCTCCGGCGATATCGACGCTATCTCGCTGTAGGCGCCAACCACAGTTTCGGCCGTCGCCGCCGACCAACGGGCACATCGCGCCGCCAGCCGCGCCAGATCGAGAATCGGACTGCCCGCCGCGGTCTGCGTCCAGCCAACAATGCCGATCAGCCTCGTCGCTCCCTCGATGTCATCGACCAGAAGCCGACTCGGCCAGAGATCGGTGTGAACGGCGGCGGTTCGCGCCTGGGCCAGCGCCGGGGCCTCGGCGATACGATCGGTTGCCGCCGGCAGAATCCGGTTACCGCTGCGAAGCCAGCGACGTATTTCCTGATTGCCACCGGCCTGACTGCCGACAGTTTTGCGAAGCTGCCCAAAGTTGTTTTCTGTCGCTGTCAGCATTGCTTCCAGCGTATAGACCGGCGCATCGGCCCGATTCGCCAACGGCTGCGAAGCCATGTGGAACTTCGCCAACGCCTGAATCGCCTCGATCAACACGTCCGGCGATGCCATCGAGTCGGGAAGCGGCAGATTGATCGTATCGTTGACGATTAACGAGAATGTGCCGTACCGATTGAGCGGTCGACCAGTAGGCCAGCTGATCGCGTCGTAGACGCGCCCAGCGTGGAGCAATGCTCGTTGCGCGCCGCGCCCCGGCACGTTGGCGTGCGCTGGAACATGCGCCAGGCCAGAGATCCTGGCTGCCTCCATTACATCAGCAGTCCATTCCACGGCCGTGATCGTTTGCGCGGCCGCCCATCGGCGGACGGCCCAGGTCTCGTTATCGGCCTGGACAATGACCTGATGCGGAAAGCCAGCCAGCGCCGATGCCCCCGTGGCAGAAGGGAAATACACCCCCGCCGCTGCCAGAATGTTGGAATCGGGAGCCGGTGTCAGCTGGTTTGTGTACATGAAAGCCTCAGTTACGAATCGCTATTCCTGAATCAGCCCTCGACGATAGCCGGGGCCGTTCACACGTTGGCCCGGCTTGGCGCCGGTATGTGTATTCTCGCGCACCACCGCAGTTCCGTTCACGAACACGTCGCGAATGCCGGTCGAAAGCTGGTGCGGTTCGTACCAGGTGGAGTGATCGATCACGGTTTCCGGATCGAAAATCACCACATCGGCGAAAAACCCGTCGCGAAGCTGGCCACGATCCCGCAGGCCGAGCCGATCGGCCACCGCCGAGCTCGATTTCCGCACCGCATCCTCCAGCGTCAACCAGCCCAGTTCCCGAACGTAGTGACCGAGAACCCGCGGGTACGTTCCATACGTCCGTGGGTGAACGAGTCCGCGCTCGGCATCTCGCTCGGGATCGACACCCCCGGCATCGGTGCTGAACTTGATCCACGCTTCCTGCACCTGTATTTTCAGGTTCTCCTCGGTGATCCCGATATAAATCGTGAAGATGTTCGATTCCTCACGATTCAGCAGTTCGACCACGGCCTCGTTCCAGTCGATTCCGAGTTCATCGGCAACATCCTGCAAGGTTCGACCCTGGAACTGCTTGTTCTCGGGCTTGTTGAACTGCGCCAGAATCACATTTGATGGGCCGCAGCGCTCTCCAAGATTCTCCCACTTCGTCTGCGGGTTCTTCATTTCCGCCAGGATTTTCTCCCGCATCACCGGATCGAGAAGATTCTCGTGCCGCTTGCCCTCGGCCGATGCCCATGGAGGCAGGCAGGCGGCGAGCCCCGTACCGGACCCATCGTAGGGATACATGTCCGCCGTGATATCGAGACCTCGCGCCCGCGCCGCATTGATCCGTTCGATCACCACCGGCATCTTCGGCCAGTTCTCGACGCCGGCTGCCTTGAGGTGATAGATCTCCGAGGCAACTCCGGTTCGGTCAGCGATCTCGATCGTTTCGTCGAGCCCTTCGAAAATGTCGTCTCCTTCGGACCGCATGTGCGTGATATGGACACCGTTGTACCGGGCCACCACTTCCATCTGATTGACCAGTTCCTCGGTGCTCGAAAACGCATTCGGTGGATAGATCAACGCCGTAGCGACGCCAAACGCGCCATCCTCCATGCATTCGGCAACCGCCTGCTGCATCAGCGCGATCGCTTCCGGAGTGGCTGCCCCGATCGATTCGCCCATCCCGATTTCCCGGATCGTGCCACCACCCACGAACGATCCGAAGTTGGCGGAACCGCCTATTTCCTCAAACTTCGACAACCAGTGATCGAAACGCGTCCACGTCCGGCCGAGGCGTTCCCAGTCTTCGGCATCGTCGCCCATCCGGTTGATCAGTGAGCCGCCGAACGCCTGATCGACCTGACCCATGAACGGTGCAGGTGTCCACGATTCGCCCATGATCTCGGTCGTAATACCCTGGGTAATCTTCGAGACGAGTCGGGAATCAGTCAGCCACGGAATCAACGAGTGCGACTGAATATCGATGAACCCCGGGCACACGACGTGACCTGTCGCGTCGATCAGGGTACCGGCCGTCGTTGGATCAAGCGTCCCCGCCGGGGCAATGGCCTCGATTCGTTCGCCAGTGATGGCGACATCGCCGTAAAACCACGGGTTCCCTGTACCGTCGATGATCTTGGCACCAGTGATCAGGATATCGGTCATGCAGTCATCTCTTCCTTGCTCGATAGCAGAATTGGCAGCGTCGCACTGGGCAAGATCATACGTCGAATCACGTACCAGCGAAACCGGCGTCTTCGACGTCAGCGAGAGGCGACTCTTTCCTCGCGTATCGCCCACCAGGTTCGAAATCCTCCGGAGTGATCGTTTCGATTTCCCCGAGCAGATGCCGGAATGCCTGAAGCACCACCTCGAGGTCGGGCATTGAAATGCCCCGCGCCTGCCAGGCAAACGCTTTCAAATCCTGTTCATCCATTTCGTTGTAGAGGTACGTGCCGTTACGCGTGGCACTGACCAGAACCCGCCGCCGATCTGTCGGATGCGCATAGCGGTTGACCAGATCCCGCTTCAGTAACCGATCGACCACACTCGTCATCGTGCTCGGTGCCAGCATCGTCGTTTCCGAGAGCTGACCCATGTCGACATCCGGACCGAGACGCACGATCGCGCCGAGTGCCAGCGCCTGCTGCAACGTCAGTTCATACTGCCGCAGCGCCCTCGATCCCAGCAGAAACGAACGCCAGAGCATATCGTCCATCGTCACCTTGATCTGACGAATCACTTCGGATTTCTGAAGATCGTCCGGGAGCAGAGTCTCTGGCATATCGCTGGTCATGATGTTCGCCCTGCTCGAGGATCCGGGAGGGACGTTTCAGCCCTCCCGGATCGAGTCATTAGTCTGCCGCAGGTTCCGGTTCCGGTTCGCTTTCACTCGCCGCCCGGGTAGCCTGTTTTGCCGTCCGCCGATCTTGCCAGCCGCCAATCAGTTCGTAAATCACTGGCACCACAAAGAGTGTCAACAGTGTAGATGTGATCAGGCCGCCGATCACGACTACTGCCAGATCGGACGCGATCAGCGTCCCACCCTCGCCACTCAGGGCCAGCGGCATCAGCGCCAGAATCGTCGCGAACGCCGTCATCAGAATCGGACGCAACCGCGTCTTCCCGCCTTCGATCAAAGCATCACGCAAACTCAGACCACGGTTGTGCCGGAGTTCGATCACAAACTCGAGCAACACGATCGCATTCGTCACCACGATCCCGACCAGCATCAGTACACCAATCAGGCTCGGCAATCCCAGCGTTTTCCCGGTGATCACCAGCGACACAATCACCCCGATGATCGCCAGCGGCAGACTGAACAGAATCACGAACGGTGTCGTCAGCGAACTGAAACTCGCCACCATCACGATGTACACAGCGGCAATCGCCAGCACAATCGCGATCCCGAGACTCGTGAACGCTTCCGTCTGATTCTGGGCAATCCCGCCAACCTCGACGGTTACCCCTTCCGGAGCCTCGAAATCGTCGACGATCGCCTGCACATCGAGCGTCGGTGCGCCAGTATCCTCGGACGTAATCACACCCGATACCGTCGCCGCGCGTTCTCCATCGATCCGCGTCACCTGAACTGGACCCTCAGCCTGCTCGATCGTCGCCACATCTCCCAGCGTCACCGTACCTCCGGCTGCAACGGGAATCTCCGCCAGAGCCGCCTGATCCGCCCCACCATCGAGCCGGAACACCAGCGGCAGCGTCTGACCATCGATCGTCAGATTCCCTGCCGTCGTACCACTCAACGTGTTGCGTACATCCGTCGCCACTTGCGACGTCACCAGACCGTTCGCCGCCGCCAGCGCCGGATCAACCGTGATCGTCAGCTCCGGCTTCGCCCCGATCACATCGTTCTCGACATTCGACACATTCTCGACCGCCGTCACCTGCTCCGTCAGCTGCGTCGCAGCCTGACTGATCAACTGGTAATCGGCGCCGGTGATGACAATGCTGACCTCGTTCCCGCCGGTACCGCCGGAATCGAGATTCGCCACCGAAACCGCGGCTTCGCCCTTCGCGCCATTCAGCGCCTCACGCACACTGTCCAGCGTGTCGTTCAGGTTCACCGATTCATCGAACACCACCGTCATCGTTGCCCGGTTGTTCGCAGCACCAGTGAATGCCGCCGCCAGGCCACTCCCGCCGACATTCGCCTGGATCGTTTCGACATCCGACGCGCCACGAATCACCTGCTCCAGATTCGCCGCCTGATCCAGCGTCGATTGCTGCGATGATCCCGGCTCAAATTCGACCGTCACCACTGCACCCTTGTCACCCGACGATGGCAGGAACGATGTGCCAACCAATGGCGTCAGACCAAGCGATCCGACGAACAGGACGAACGCAATTACCAGCGTCCAGACCGGCTTGCGCAGCGCCCACTTCAGCGCTGGTTCGTAGATCCGGACCATCCAGCTCGGCTGATCGCTGATCGGCCGCACCGATTTCTTCGTGATGAAATAACTCGACAGTACCGGTACGATCGTCAGCGCCACGAACAGCGACGCCAGCAACGCGAACGTCACCGTCAGCGCAAACGGACGGAAGATCTCGCCGATCAAACCAGACACGAACGCCAGCGGCAGAAACACCGCCACCGTCGTCAATGTCGAAGCTGTAATCGCCAGCGCAACTTCCTTCGTCCCTTCGTAGGCCGCCTTCTTCGAATCCTCACCACGTTGCACATGGCGGTAAACACTCTCCAGCACCACAATCGAGTCATCGACCACACGGCCAACCGCAACCGCGAGACCACCCAACGTCATGATATTCAGCGAAATGTTCTGCCAGTAGAGCAGCACGAACGCTACCAGCATCGAGAGCGGAATCGAAATAGCCGTCACCAGCGTCGTTCGCACACTCAGCAGGAACACCAGAATCATCAGCACCGCGAACACCGCACCCAGCACGGCCTCGCGCACCAGCGTATCGATCGATTCCTCGATATAGATCGACTGATCGCTCAGCGTTGTCACCGTTACCTGCGTCCCGGTCCCGGCCACACGCGCCTCGACATCGGCCAGCAACTTTCGAACCGACGCCGCCGTATCGACCGTGTTCGCACCCTGCGCCATGTACACATCGAGCGCGATACTCTGACTCCCGTTCGTCAGCGAAACGCCCGTCGACGGAGCCTGCACAATGCTGATCTCCGACACCTCACCAAGCGTCACCGGCGTCACCGCACCGGCCGCATCGGCCCGACTGCCAACGATCATCGCCTCGAGACCAGCCGTCGTATCGATCGTACCCGTCACCCGAACCGGCAGCGTTGTCCCATCGGCTTCGATCAAGCCCGCCGGAACCGATAGATTGTTCGCCTGCAATGCACCCGAAATCTGGTCGATCGTGATCCCAGACACTGCCAGTGCCGCCGGATCGAGCAGAATCTGCAGTTGCGGCTCAGTCCCGCCAACCACCTCTACCCGGTTCACACCGCTCGCGCCACTCAGCCCCGGCACAAACTCGCTGTTCGCAATCCCGTAGAGCGCTGTCAGATCAGCCGTTTCCGATGTCAGGCTAAACTGAATCACCGGAAACTGCTGCAAGTTCACCCGCTCGACCAACGGTGGCTGCGCACCCTGCGGCAGCGCGACATTGCGAACCGCCGCAGCAATCTCCGCTTCACGCTGTTCCATGTCCGAGCCATACTCAAACTCGGCCACAACCACCGAGAAGCCCTCGGACGACGTCGACTGCGTCGTATCGATCCCTTCGATCGACGTCAGAATCTGCGCGATCGGGCCAGTCAGTTGCTCGTCGACCGCCTGCGGTCCCGCACCGGGATACGTAGTCACCACCGTCAGAATCGGCAGTTCAAAATTCGGAAGCAACTCGCTGCGAAGGCGAGTAACGCTGAAAATGCCAGCGCCAGCGATAAGTAACGTCAGCAAAATAACGACAGATCGCTGTCGAAGCGAAAGCGCAGCCACACGGTGCACGATCAAGTCCCTTTCATAAAATTGCCACGGACCATCCCCGAAGACGATCCAACCTCATAAATACTACGAGTTCGTACTATACGAGTCCATAAGAAATTAAGAAGTCGTCACTAGGCCCCTAATGAGCACGCAGACAACCACCGAAATACTCGCTCACACATCCCTCGACCTGTGAGTCGCCGACGGTGTTTCGGCGACGCATTACCAGCCGGCGAAAAAGTCATCGCTCAACATGCTCGGGATGACAGATAAATTCGTCGTCATCCTGAGGCACGAAGGATCCGAAACTGACACCCAAACTCTCCGCAGTCCTGGCTTGCGACGCGCAGCTGATTCTTCACAGGCTCAGAATGACGGTTACGGTTGGTCGGCACACGAGCCGACATCCACGAGACAGCTAAGCCCCACATCGTCATCCTAAGGCACGAAGGATCAGTCTCCGGCAATCGAATCCCCGCCCGGCACGATTCCCGGGACACTCCCTCAACCGCCGCGTTCACCCGCCACCCACTCCAGTAACAACCCCGTCCGAATCCCGCTCGGCGCAATCTCGACCACCGTCGAACCCATCACCTCCGCCAACGTCCGGATCACCACCATCCCCGCCGGCAACACCCGCGCCCGCGCCACCTGAATCCCCAGCATCCCCGCCAATGCGACAGACTGAACCCCGACACACGTCGCCAACGCCCGATCGATCGCCTCGATCGGTGCCGCCTGCTGGTGCCCGGTCAGCGCCGCCATGAATTCCGCCGTGCCACCAACCGCAATCAGCCGCGACCCTGATCCCATCGCCACCTCGGCCGCTTCGAGGCCCGCCACCACCGACTCCCGACACGCATCCAGTTCCGCCATCGTCGGCGGATCGGAACGGACCAACGCATCCGTCAACGAACCGGACCCGATCGTCAACGACATCACCGCCGTCACCCGATCATCCGACG
>JBBJOX010000129.1:0-7782 GCA_037724245.1 Thermomicrobiales bacterium
ATCCGGATGCTCCTGAATATCAGGCTCTCGTAACCAAGATCGCCAACTCCGGTGCCGATCTCGTTTACCTCGGCGCGATCGTCAACCTCAATGCCAGCAAGCTGCTGACAGATCTCCGGGACATTGTCTCGGTCGACGAAGTCGCATTTCTCGGACCGGATGGCCTGATCAACCAGGCATTCGTCGATGGTGCCGGTGATGCAGCCGAGGGCGCCTACATCACATTCGCCGGTCTTCCGAGCAACGCGCTCGAGGGTATTGGCAAATCCTGGTACGACGCCTTCAAGGCGCGAATCGCCCACGAGCCGGATGCCTACTCGATCTACTCCTTCGAATGTGGCGTTGTGGCGCTGCAGGCGATCGAGCAGGTTGGCAAGGATCGGCCTGGAATCATCGAAAACCTCGCCGGAGTTGAAGGATTCCGTGGTCTCCTCGGAACCTGGGACTTCTCGGAAACTGGCGACACAACCCTGACCACCGTTTCGCTGAACGTGGTTACTGGTGGGCAGATCACCTTCCAGGAAACGATCGCTCCTCCCGCCTGATCAAGCGGAATATCGGGGCCGGATTCGTCCGGCCCTGATTGTTTTTTTGGGTCCAGTACTCGGATGTCGAGTGATCATGACAAACAGACGCGCCGGACCACATGGTTGGCCGGATGTGCCGACGCAGGCTGAACGCGTCTCCAAGGAGTTATGAATTGAGCTGGACTGAATTTACGCAGTTCACGATCATCGGTTTGACCAGTGGTTCCCTGATTGCGCTGATCGCACTGGGCTACACCCTCGTCTACGGCATCATCGAATTGATCAATTTTGCTCACGGCGAAGTGTTCATGATGGGCACCATGTTTACCGTGACGTTCGTTGGCTGGACGCAGGTAACAGAAACTTCGCCGACGTATCTGATTATTCTGATTCTGATTGCCTCGCTCATTCTGGCCATGGCCTTCAGTGGGTTACTCAATGCGGGCATCGATTACGTCGCCTATCGCAGGCTGCGTTCTGCGCCGAGACTGGCCCCGTTGATCGCAGCAATTGGCATGAGCTTTATTCTGCAGAACATCGCGATCTACTGGCATGGTTCAAATCCGATCGCTATTCCTCAGCTGATCCCGCGCGAATGGCGTCAGTACAACGTGATTCAGGAATGGCCAGTTCTCAGCAGTTGGCTGGGAGACACAACGCTGCGTCTTCGCGTTCCCGATCTCTTCGTCATCGGGGTAACGATTCCGCTGCTTATGATCCTCAGCTGGTTCGTCTACAAGACGCGAACTGGAACCGCGATGAGAGCCACAGCCCAGGACCGCGAAGCCGCGGCGCTGATGGGAATCGACGTCAACCGGGCAATCGGGATCGCCTTCATACTCGGCGGATCGATGGCCGGCGCAGCCGGCATGATCGTCATGTTCTACAACCAGACCGCGCGATTTCAGATGGGATTTCAGTACGGACTGTTTGCATTCACTGCCGCAGTGCTGGGTGGTATCGGAAATCTCTCCGGCGCCGTACTGGGCGGATTCATGATTGGGTTGATCTGGTCCTACAGTGATGGTTTGGTCGGCAACTTCGTCGGAGGCTGGGGCAGTCAGTGGACCAACTCGGTGATCTTCGGGATTCTCGTGCTTGTCCTTGTCTTCCGACCGTCGGGATTGCTTGGCAAGCAATCGGTTGACAAGGTTTAGCGGGAGCGAGGGGAGCACAGGAAATGGCAGCAGAAGCCTCCAGTCAAGCCCGCGCCGAGCTATGGTTCGAACAGCGGGCAATTCAGAACAAGCAGCGGATCCAGAAAATCCTCATCGCTGCAGCCCTTGTCGCGATGTACCCATTCGTCGATCAGGCGTTGGGGATCGGACGACTCGGATCCTTTATTCCCATCTTCGTTTTTGTCCTGCTGGCAATGGGGCTCAATATCGTGGTTGGCTATGCCGGCCTGCTCGATCTTGGGTACGTGGCGTTCTTCGTCATCGGGGCCTACGCCAATGCGTGGTTGACCTCGCCCAACAGTGTCTTCGTTCTGAACGGGTGGATCCCCGAGTTTCTCCAGTCGTTCTGGCCAGCCATGGCGGTTTCATGGCTGGTAGCAGCGCTGTTTGGTGTGATTCTGGGAGCACCAACGCTTCGACTCCGTGGTGACTACCTGGCAATTGTGACGTTGGGGTTCGGCGAGATCGTCCCCGACTTCTTCACCAATGCGAGTTCGGTTACACGTGGTCCCGAAGGCATCGGCCGGATCGCATCTCCACCGTCAATTCCCCTTTGGAATGACATGAGTATCGGGTTCGCCACCGGTGATCAGCGGAACTGGTTCTGGCTGATTCTGGCAGTTGGTCTGTTCTCGCTGTTCCTGATCACCCGATTGCACGATTCGCGACTCGGTCGTTCCTGGCAGGCAATTCGGGAAGACGAGGTTGCTGCGGCGAGCATGGGGATCAATCTCGTCAGCACCAAGCTGTGGGCATTTGCCCTTGGCGCATCGTTTTCAGGATTCGCCGGATCTGTCTATGCTGGCTACGTACGCGTTGTCTATCCGGATCAGTTCCAGTTTTCGGTCTCGATCACGATTCTGGCGATGGTGATTTTGGGCGGTATTGGCAATGTCTATGGCGTGATTGTCGGAGCGATCATCATCGGTTCGTTCGATCGCATCCTCGCCGAAGAACTCAACGGACCGCTTCACTGGGTCGGAGAGAAAGTAGGCTGGGGATTTCTCGAAACGCACGATGTAACGCAGGACCGATTTCTTATCTTCGGCCTTTCACTTGTCCTGATCATGCTGTTGCGACCTGGTGGGTTGTTCCCTTCCCGTAGCCGCGCTGCCGAGTTCAAGCAGGAACCGGGCGGCGATCTTACGGAAGGAGCACCCTCCTGATGGCCACGGCACCTTCCACTGCACAGGGATCGATTCTTGTCGCAAAGGGCATTACCAAACGATTTGGCGGACTGGTTGCGGTCGATTCTGTCGATCTGGCGATTCCTCGCGGCAGTATTGCCAGCGTGATCGGGCCGAACGGAGCGGGCAAGACGACGTTCTTCAACGTGATTGCCGGGATTTATCGTCCGACCGAAGGGTCGATCGAATTCGAGGGCCAGAGTTTGGCCAAGGCGGGCGGTCGCTTCGGATCCTCGGCATTGCGCCCTGATCAGGTGACATCGCTTGGAATCTCACGCACGTTCCAGAATATCCGCCTGTTCGCCAACATGTCCGCAATCGAGAACGTCCTGATAGGCATGCACTCGCGGATGAGAACAAGTGCCGTCGGTGCGATGATACGTTCGAACAAGGTAATGCAGGAAGAACGAACGGCACGGGAAACGGCCTATTCACTGCTCGACTTCGTCGGGCTGCCGAATCAGGCTGATACAACCGCGAAGAACCTTTCCTATGGCGATCAGCGTCGTCTCGAAATCGCCCGTGCCCTCGCCAGCAGTCCCCGGCTGTTGCTGCTGGACGAACCCACAGCAGGGATGAATCCCAATGAAACGGCAGATCTGACGCGATTCATTCGGCATATCCGGGAACAACTGGACCTGACCATTTTGCTGATCGAACATGATATGCGAGTCGTGATGGGAATTTCCGATTACGTGGCGGTACTCGATCACGGGAGCAAGATTGCCGAAGGCACGCCAGACGAGGTCCGCCGCAACCCGATGGTAATCGAGGCGTATCTGGGCAAGGGCGCGGCCGAAACGATCAAATCCACGCCGATCGCACCTTCACTGGTTGCAGAACCGGTTAGCGAGGTGCAGGAATGAGCGCAACACCTGTCCAGATGCTGGAATTGATGAACATTCATACGTATTACGGCCATATCCACGCGTTGAAAGGAATATCGGTTACCGTCGCCGAGGGCGAGATCGTGACGCTCATCGGTTCGAACGGAGCCGGTAAAAGCACAACCCTGAAAACGATCTCTGGCTTGCTGACCCCGCGAGAGGGCGAAGTCAGGGTGCAGGGAGAGAAGATCAGCGGACTCAAGGCGCATCAGGTGGCGAAACTTGGTGTTGCCCAGTCGCCGGAAGGTCGCCGCGTATTCCCACGGATGAGTGTGCTCGAGAATTTGCAAATGGGGGCCTTCGTCAACGGCAAGGCCGATCCACATGATGTCGATCGGGTGTTCGATCTCTTTCCCCGGTTGAAGGAGCGGATCGATCAGCACGCTGGCACGATGTCCGGTGGCGAACAGCAAATGCTGGCCATCGGGCGGGCACTGATGTCCAAGCCGCGGATCCTCCTGCTGGATGAACCTTCGATGGGTCTGGCCCCGATTCTGGTGGAGCAGATTTTCGAGATCGTGCAGGATATCAATCGGCAGGGGACGACCGTCCTTCTGGTCGAGCAGAACGCCTTGATGGCGTTGTCCATTGCGCACCGTGGTTATGTGATGCAGACGGGCACGATCGTGTTGTCGGATTCGGCGGAAGCGCTAAGTCGCAACGAATCTGTGCGCAAGGCGTATCTCGGCGAGGAGTAGCGGGCCATTCGGCCGGTTGGGAATTTGGGGATCAACAGGATTCATCCGGATTCATTCGAGCGCATCTGCATGCCTGTGTGGTCCCGGATTTGTCAATATCCGCGGCATACCAGTACTCTTGCCGTGCTGATGCACACGATCTGTGGGTTTCGTGTTGCGCGTTTCGGCCATCTGGATAGAAATAGTCTCTCAACGAGCAAGCATTCCATCCTGTCATGTGGATGAGGGGAGTCTCCCGTATGTCCGAAATTGCACCCAACGGTGCCGCCCGGTTTCCCGAGCGAATAAGCCGTCTCTACGATCTGGCGTTCAATCTCTGGTGGACCTGGAGCAAACCGGCGCGTGCGCTTTTTGCCGAATTGCACCCGGTGCTCTGGGATAGTGTCGAGCACAATCCCGTACTGTTTCTGCATCGGATCGAACAGGATCGGCTGACCCGGGCGGCGAAGAATCCTGATTTCCTGCAACGCTACGATCACGTCGTTCTACGATTCGACGAGATGCTGAACGAGAAACTTGAGAACACGTGGCTGGCTCGAAACCGACCGGAACTGGTTGGCAAAACAGTGGCCTATTTCTCGGCTGAGTTCGGTTTGCACCGGGCGCTTCCCATCTATTCCGGCGGCCTCGGTGTGCTGGCTGGAGACCATACCAAGGAAGCCAGCGATATCGGCCTGCCACTGGTAGGTGTTTCCCTGCTCTACCGGCAGGGGTATCTTCGTCAGCGGATCGATTCATCCGGCTGGCAGTACGATGTTCCCTCGGAACTCGATCCTCATGCCGAGCCAACAACCCAGGTTTTCGACGATTCCGGCGAACCGGTCTATGTCGAAGTGAGTATGGGCTCGGGAATCGACGATCTGCGCCTGGCGGTCTGGAAAGTCCAGGTCGGGCGGGTTCCAATCTACTTGCTCGATTCCGATGTCGATGGCAATCCGGATTGGACCCGCGAACTCTCTTCCCGGTTGTACGGCGGCGACAAGGAACACCGACTGCGCCAGGAGATCGTTCTTGGCATCGGTGGCGTTCGGTTGCTGCGCAAGCTCGGCATCGAACCATCGTACTGGCACGCCAACGAAGGGCACGCTGCACTCCATTTGCTGGAGCGAATTCGTGAATACGTACAAAGCGGGATGACGTTTGCCGAAGCGGCAGAGGCAGTTCGCAATGCCACGGTGTTCACGACGCATACGCCGGTACCGGCCGGTCACGATATTTTTTCCGACGAGATGATGGATCAGTATTTCAGTCGCTACTGGCCAGAACTGGGACTGGAACGAGAGCCGTTTCTCGATCTCGGCAAGCATGGCGACGAGCCCGGCTTCAATTTCACCGCCCTGTCGTTGCGCTTGGCTCGCTACGTCAATGGCGTCAGCAAGAAGCACGGCGAGGTCTCGCGAGAAATGTGGCAGGATCTGTGGCCGGGACGTTCGGCCGAAGATACGCCGATCATTTCGATCACAAACGGAGTTCATCTCCGCACGTGGATTTCGCCGCATATCCGACCGGTGTTCGAACGCTACCTGCCGCGCAACTGGCGCGACAAGCAGGAAAACGAGATGGTCTGGGAAACAGTTCTGAACATCCCGGACGAGGAATTCTGGCGGGCGCATCAGGATGCAAAGCAGGCACTGATCGACGAAATGGACGAACGCGCCCGCCGTCGATATGTCGAAGGTCAGTTCGATGCCTGGCAAGTGCTCTCCTCTGGACCGTTCCAGAATGCCAACGTGCTGACCATCGGATTCGCCCGCCGGTTCGCGACCTACAAACGAGCGACGTTGATCTTCCGCGACATCGAGCGTCTGGCGCGGATTGTGAACAATCCGGACAATCCGGTACAGCTCGTGTTTGCGGGCAAGGCGCATCCAGCCGATGAAGGCGGAAAGCGGTTCATTCAGGAAATCTATACCCGAGCCCGCGATCCGCGTCTTGGTGGACGCGTCGCGTTTGTCGAGGATTACGAGATGGGGCTGGCGAGTCTGCTCGTGGCCGGAGTGGATGTTTGGCTGAACAATCCCCGCTATCCGCTGGAGGCGAGTGGGACCAGTGGCATGAAGGCTGGTGCCAACGGTGTTCCGAACTTCAGCATTCTCGACGGATGGTGGATCGAAGGCTGGGATTCACGGAACGGAAACGGATGGGGAATCGAATCTTCGCCACTCGAAGGCGATGCCCAGGACGAAGCCGAAGCGAACGCGATGTATGAGATGCTCGAATCGCAGATCGTGCCACTTTATTACGAACGAGCCGGCGACGGCCTGCCGCACGACTGGATCAAGGTGGCCAAGGAAGCCATTCGAACGGTCGCCCCGAACTTCAGTTCGCGTCGTATGCTTATTGACTATGTCGACAACCTGTACGGTCCGGCATCCGGCACCCGACCCGCGCTACCGCCTGGCGATGGCAACGATCGCTTGCCGCAGACAGGTCGGAAATCGCCCGTCGCTGCAGACTGAGTTCAATCACTTCGGCACCTGATCGTGTCAGAGGTTCCACATGATCACTGGAGGAATGCGTCGTGACGCGAACACTCAAGGGCCTGGTTCTGGCAGGCGGCAAGGGATCGCGGTTGCGTCCATTGACGGCAACCGGAGCCAAGCAACTGGTACCGGTTGCCAATAAACCAGTGCTCTACTACGCCCTGGAACAAATGGTAAAGGCCGGGATTACCGACATTGGCATCGTCACCGGCGATACCGGCGAACAGGTGATGGAGGCCGTTGGAGACGGATCGCGCTTCGGTGCCAAATTCACCTACATTCCGCAATCAGCGCCACGCGGGCTCGCCCACGCCGTGATGACCGCCCAGGAGTATCTTGGCGATTCCAGTTTCTGCATGTATCTCGGTGACAATTTCCTGAAACAGGGAATCGAATCCCACACTGCCAGGTTTTCGTCGGGCGAGGCAACCGCCCAGATTTTGCTGAAGCACGTGCAAGATGTGTCGGCACTCGGCGTTGCCGTGCTCGACGATCAGGGTCAGGTAGTGCGGCTGGTGGAGAAACCGAAAACCCCGGTGTCGCAGATGGCGATCGTCGGCGTCTATTTCTTCGGACCAGAGATTCACGAGATTACGCCAACGTTGAAGCCATCCGGACGCGGTGAACTCGAGATCACCGATGCGATCCAGGGTCTGGTCGATGCCGGGTACCACGTGGATTCGGCAATTATCGATGACGAATGGATCGACACCGGCAAGAAGGACGACATGCTGGAAGCGAATCGCGTTGTCCTCGGGATGATCAGCCGAAACATCCTCGGCATCGTCGACGCACAATCGAGCATTGTCGGTGACGTGGTGA